>DASTZZ010000069.1 GCA_035764005.1 Terriglobales bacterium | reverse complement strand
GATCAGTGCGTTACATCACAACTGCTCGCTCAAATCTTCCTCACATCGATGCCGTGCTTGCAGCACGTCGAGTTGTCAGGCTGTCAGCGGAGGCTGGAGCGGACGTCGTCATCCCTGTCTCCTTTAGTTTGTAAAGGAGTGCTCGGTAGCTAATGTTCAACACGCACGCTGCCCGTTTCCTATTCCATTTATTGGCCTGTAGAACTTTCAAAATCGCATCGCGCTCCAAGTCGCGAATCGCTTTCCTGGTAATCTCTTTCAACGAAAGTGCACCGGGCTGAGAAAGTTCCTGCGCGATCATTTCTCGGGGGCCGCCGGCAAGCTCTTCGCATATCCATTCTTCACAATTGAAGAGCACATACCTTTTCATCAGGTTTTCAAGCTCTCGGATGTTTCCTGGCCACGAATAGCTGAGTAGCGACTGCAATAATCGGCGCGAGGGACGTTGTACCTTGCACTGATAAATGTTGCTCAAGAAATCGACGAAGTAGTTGGCAAGATCCGGAACATCTACGATGCGTTCACGCAACGGCGGCACGCGCATGGTGACGACGTTGATCCGATAAAGCAGATCCCTGCGGAACGTGCCACGCTCGGCGGCTTCCTCCAGACCGCGATTCGTTGCGCACACGAGCCGGAGGTTGAGCTTGCATCGTTTCAAATTGATCCTGCAAAATTGTCCTTCCTGCAGAAGTCGCAACAGTTTGGTTTGCAGAGCAGCGCTGCTTTCCGAAATCTCGTCCAGAAAGAGCGTTCCATAACAGCTGCTCTCCAGACGGTGCCGCGTGGATTGAGGTTCAGCAGTAAGTACGTCTGAGGAGGATTCTAAGAGGGTGTCGAAACTGTCTGGGATGGAAGAGCACCTTGCCTTTACAAACACTCCGGCAACCCAAGGCGATTGGCGGTGCAGTATGCGCGCGATAATGTCTTTTCCAGTGCCGCTCTCGCCATCCAATAATATCGGCATGTCCAAAGCAGCAGCTCGCTCCATCCGAGTACGTAGCGCGTGCATATGCGCGGTCCGGCCGAAGACGATCGAGTCTGGTGGCAAGTGGTTTACTTGCCGGTGGACTGGAAGCGCGGTGCCCTGGAGTGAAGAGTTCATGGCGATCATCTTTCAGCCATCTAGCCGAACGTCCACACATGTGCATGTTGAAGTCCAAACTGATTTTGAAAATCAAATCTCCCAAAATGAAAGGCAGCGAGAGCCATAAATACTGGCCTGTGCAGGCGTTTGCGATATCGTGACACAATTCATGCCAATTCCAGTCGCTCTGACTATTGGCCGATTTCCACGCAAAGTGAAGTGAAAGGTTTTTCACGCGAAAATATTTGCTCGTAGGCTTACGAGGTATTGGCACGAATGTGAATGCAATGTGGACGATATTTTCGTTCAAAAAATGTTGTAATGGATCGGCGAAGCTGGATTGGGATCGGCGTAGATGCGGAACAGTGTTAAGGAATGTAAGCTGATCGTGATGCCGCAGCGGTTGGAGTAGCTTGAGAAGCCTACGCCGATTGATCCGTAGAATACTTGCCCTTTGCTCCGTCGATGCCGTATTCCCGCATTTTGTAAATCAGAGCTCGTGAGGAGATATTGAGGATGTGGGCAGCGTCTTTGCGATTCCCATGTGAAAGTTCGAGGGCGCCGAGGATGGCCTGGCGTTCAGCTTGCTCTTTTAACCCTCTTACTAGAGATTTCAGATCCGTGGCCTTCATCGAAAAGGTGCTGGTGGAGCTCTGTGACGGATAGTTTCCGCGGTAAGATTCCGGCATCAAGTGCGAAATAGCCTTTTGCTCATCCCGCACGATGAGGTAACGCTTTACGAAATTCTCGAGTTCGCGAACATTACCCGGCCAAGAGTAGCGCAGACACGCCTTCAGAAGATCCGCCGAGACCGGCAGCGGCTCACATGCCAGAACGCCGGATTGAATTGCGATGAAATGCTGCAGAAGGACAGGGATGTCCTCCATTCGCTCCCGCAACGGCGGTACCTGGATTGAGAATGCATTCAGACGGTAGTAGAGGTCTTCTCGGAACTTTCTCGTTTTAATGGCCCGAGCGATGTCGACATTGGTTGCCGCCAACACACGGACATCGACTCGAATCGGCTTGGCGCTTCCAAGACGGCAATACTCCCCATCCTGTAATACCTGAAGCAGCTTTGCTTGCGGCGCAGGCGGCATCTCGGCGATCTCGTCGAGCAGAATCGTACCTTTGTGACATGCTTCGAATTTTCCTGCTGTAGCTTTGGTGGCGCCAGTGAACGCGCCTGCTTCATAACCGAAGAGTTCGCTCTCGAGGAGTTCAGAGGGAAGAGCAGCGCAATTGACTTTTAGAAAAGGGCGGTTTCGTCGCAGGGATACATGGTGAATCAAGCGAACAATAACTTCTTTTCCAACTCCGGTCTCACCGAGAATCAAAACAGGAAGAGTCGTTTGCGCGACGAGGTCGACCATGCAACGAAGTTCACGCATGGCACGGCTGTGACAAACAAAGAATGATCCCTCGCCAACTTGTTCGACCAGCGGAACTTGATCGGTGACCGCGTGTCCGAAAACCGGAGTCGCGGGATGGGATGCTTCTTTCTGGACCGCAGACGAAGAAGTGGCACCGCTCATTTCAAGAAGCCTCTTTGAGGGCTTGATCCTGCGAAAAAGCTTACGAGTTCATGAGTGCCAGAAGCTGAAATGGGACAAGAGCAGAAGAATATAAGTCGAGTCCGTTCGAGTTCAGTTGCATGGCGCCAAACGAGCTCCGATGGCGCACAGACACGACGTCCCATTGCACTGCCGTTGGGGTCGAAGAAGCAAATGGATCGGAAACACCCGCCGCAGTGTACAACTACCGCTACCCCAGCCACGTCAAAGTTTCGTAAACGCGAAGCCGCCTATAGCACGAAATGGCTCTTCGACGGACGCAGTTTCGAAGCACCAGCTTGGCGAGACACACTAACCTTCAGAGTGTCTCTTCCATGAGAGAACGTAGATGCGCAGTGACCTGATTAGGTTGTGCATCACCTTGCGAACTTTGTGCATTTCATCCAGCTGCAGGTCAGCATTTGGATTCCTGCCTTATTCAGCCAATGCAGGTGAAATCCGTTTTGAATAGGGCCATTCGGACATGTCCTTTAGTAATCGTCGGACAGGCGAGCGGTGAGGGTACCATCTTTCCAAATCAAGATGGGCTCCTTTCTTGATCTCAGGTGACGGGGTGACTGCCATGAAAGACACGCCTCTTTCTCCTCAGCGCCGCTTTCCCCGGTTTCAATTCCATGAGAGTGTCAGGATCGGTATTACCAAGGGAGACGTGCCCATGTACTTTGATGGACACGCGATCGATCTGGCGGAGGGCGGTGCAGGCGTCAGTACGAGTACGAAGCTGGAGATTGGAGATACCGTTCATCTGCAAATTCCGCTCACTCCGGAGCCACTTCATCTTCCCGCACGGGTTTGTTACCAATACGGAGCAGAATATGGTTTCGAATTTGTAGCTCTTGGAATTACGGAAAGAGAATACATCCGTGAGAGCTGCAAGTCGCTGCTTCGAATTGGCTGATCGTGAAATCATCTTCAGTGAAGCTAACAACTGTTGAACATACCAACGCACTTCATCTTGCGACCGTCGTTCGGAAATTCCGGCACGAATTCGAAGATTGGATCTCATCAAAAAGACGCTCTCATAACATAGAAGTCTACTTTCATAACATCGAAGGCTAAGGTTTGGAAGTCAGCGTAATTCGACTGCACTCGTCGCGATCTGCGCATCTAAACTGGACTGAACGGCATCAGAGTAGGGCATAACTGGAGTGCGATTGGTCCGATGTTCTTCAGCACGAACGTCGCGCCTTCAAAGAACGGCCCTTCTCGAAAACAACAATCACCGAACGCAATTTGATTCTCTCTTTCTCTCTCGCTGCTGATGTTCGGACTAGCATCGAACGCACTTTACGTCAAACGTGCGATCGAATTCTCGGAGCAGCATGGCTGTAATTCACGAAGACGGCCGAGCGACCCTCATTGAAGTTCTTGACCGCGTTCTTGATAAAGGCATTGTTATTGATGCTTGGGTGCGCCTTTCATTAGCGGGTATGGATTTGCTGACGTTGGAAGCGCGTGTGGTTATGGCTTCTCTGGAAACTTACCTCACTCACGCCGGCGCGCTTAGCTTGAGCAGTTTAGTTGCACCACCCGCAATCGCAGCTAGCCGCAACACGGAAGACATTCGCCGAAAATGGGCTTCCCGCTATCGTTCGAGTTGAGCGATTGCGTGCACCATCGCGACTAGGACTCGCGTGCGCCAGGCTCGTCGCTTTAGTCAGAGCTAAATCGACATCACGGATTTGTGCGCACAAAGCGGGTCCACGCCTGGACTGCCTGATACACATCGAGCACTCCAAATCCATATTGGGATTCTGGTATCGGCTGCGCATGTGAAATAGCATCGGCGGCCGTAATCTGGTTAAGCAGTCCGATGGCTGTCGGCGTAGAGCTTGCCATAAGAGCAACGGTTCCAGACACAAAAGGCGCGCTGAATGAGGTTCCCCATCCCACAGCATAAGTTTCATATGGATACGTGCTCATGACTGCCTCGCCCGGAGCCGAGATCCACACCGGCGGAGTTCCATAATTCGAGAATGCTGAAGGATTGTTGGTGTTCGAGGTGGAAGCCACATCGATGACATTGGGCAGCCCCGACGGATAGACGATCGCCATCGAGCTGTCGTTTCCGGCTGACGCTACGCAGATCACACTCCGGCCGGTAGCATAGTTAATTGCCTTCACGAGTTCCAGCGACGGACTCTTGAACTCAAAGCTCATGCTGATGACTTTGGCTTTATGATCCACTGCGTAGTAAATAGCTCTGAGTACGTCGGATGAGAAGCCGGTGCCGTCGGCATGAAAGGCTTTGAGCGGCATCAGTGATGCGTTTGGAGCAACCAGATGAACGATGCCAGCAGTCATGGTTCCATGCCCAAATGCGGAATATTGAGGCTGATTGATGACCTGAGCGCGTCCTTGATCGATTACGCCTGCAGTTGATTGGTTCACCTGCGCCGGCTCAGTTGAGCCGTCGATTACTCCGGCCGTGGATTGGCTTACATCTCCGATTTCCGACCCGCCATTGGTGTTTCTCGTGAAATCATAGCCATGCACAAGATGCCGTCGGAGAACTTTGTTGTTAGGGTCAATGCCCGTATCGATCATCGCTACCGTGATGCCTTTTCCGGTAACGCCAAAGGTCAACTGAGTCTGGGCAGTCCTTACGATCTGATTTGGGGTTTGAATAACGTAGCCTTCCCAGACCTTGGCTCCGTAGTACTCAACGGGCTTTTCATCTGTGAGATACGCGGGAATTTCACCCAGCGTGGCTCCAGCCGTGTTCACGGTCTGATCGATCTCAGCATCGATTACACCAACGGCGGAAAGCAAGCGCGTAAGGAAGACGACCGGGTTGAGTATGCCGGTGTTCTGCACAACAAAAAGTTGTCCGCCGGGATCTCCTACGGTCTCGACAATATTGCAGCTTAAGAGAAGACAGGTCAGGTTCAGTCCTGGCAAGCCTGCGGTATCCCGCACGATGAATCGATTTGAAGAGGGAACTTGTCCCAGGATCTGAGCGTTATTGTGGGACGTCGGCGTGATGGCAATGCCCGGCCGACCATAGACCACCAACATGACCGAGACCAGAGCCACAGAAATAATTTTCGAGTAGAGATGACCACTTCGTTCCAGGTTCATATCGAATTGCATTCCTCAGCGGAGATTTAAGTAAACAGATAGTTTGGGGTTCGTTAGCGACCGATCGTTCTCGGGCTAATTCGCATACTGCACGGTCCAACCCGGGAGCAGATTTATGGGAAGGCGAACCGGGTGAGTACGGCTCACTGATACTTGCAGCTTTAAGTTGCGCCTCATGACAAAATCGAGCTGAAACTCGCCATTGTCATTGCTCAAAGTTTGCACAATGCGTTTTCCTCGTTGAAGCAGCACGATCGGAATCCCGACTGGTGGATGGCCCGGATTCGCGCTGTCAACCATCTGCCCCGCGAGTGACACGCGATCTGAATTGACTTCCTTATCGACTTCGAGATCCACAAAAATAGAGCCGATTCGGAATAACAATTGCCGGGACACAATTACTGATGTCCTGATCCCCTCATTTGCATTTTGCGCAAGGCTGTCGAAAAGCAATTCGAAGGCCGGAGTGGCGGCCGTCGCCAACGAATCCTTGGCTGCCAGCGCAAGATTCTTCGAGCCCATAAATGTGATCTCCGAGGACGAAGAGCGCGGCACGCAGGCGCATCTGCCATTGGAATGGCAGAGATGCTTACCGTTTTTCGGAGCTGCTGAGACACGAATCGAAACTGATCCGTGTCTCGGTTCTTCTCACAATCTAAGTAGGCGCAATCGTGAGCAGAAGACACTCCACATATGCTTATTAGGAGCTGCTCGCAATCGAAAAAATATAGGTGATAAAAAAAAGTTTTTAGTTTCGAGGAAGAGGATCATGGGCTCCCATCAGCACGAACGATGCCCAATGGTAAGGATGCGGCCAGCGGTCACGCACCTCGCGCATGGCCTGCTTCAAAGCCCATGCGCGGCTGAGTCCCTGACCGAGACCTGTATAGAAGTTGCGCATGAACTCAGCCGTACTGGCATCGTGGGCGTCCCACAAGCTCAGCACCAGAGAATTTGCGCCAGCCTGAAAAAGACCGCGAGCCAATCCGATAAGTTCGTCGCCTGCGGTGACCGAGTTCATCCCAGTTGCGCAGCCGCTCAAAGTCACGAGCTCGACCGGCAGCCGCAGTCCATAGATGTCGTAAAGGTTCAGGTACGAGTCGCCAAGCCGAATTGCGGAGAAGATGGGATTATCCTGGCGAAACCTGCCGTGAGTGGCGATATGCACGATGCGACTGCCGGGACCCTCGCGCTCCAGCACCTCCCGAGTGGCCGAGCATCCGAAATGTGTCTGCGCGCCCTCGAGGATCGAGCCAATGGAATGGACTTCATCCTTGATAAAAGGAGCTCGGCTGTCCGGGATACCCATAACCAAAGCGTCTCCTCGGCCGTGAGCTTTTCGTCGCGAACACACTGCGTAGACGCTGGCGCTGGGAGCATAAGAAACTGTGTACTTGTCGAGTAGAAACGCGGCCCCGTCCCAAAGCGCATGGAACGGAACATAATGAAGAACACCGTGGGGCACGATAATGAGATTGGATGTATTCAGGCTGCCACGAATCGGGGCTAGTAGCTCGTCGTACAAAACCTTCAGATGAGAATAAGTGGATTCTAAAAGGCAATCGCGAAACGACTGCGTGTACTCACTGCCCAGACGAAACTTCGAAAATTGGAATCGAAGCAGCCTGAGGGCGTCGGAAAAGCGAACAGACGACGTGACAGCTTTGATTTCCAGCCGGTCGCCGCAGAGAATGCACGCCAGGACGTCGTTGCCCGCCTGGAAGTATTCCAAAATGAGGGTGTCTTCTGGCAGCGTTTCGCGAATCTGTTCCAATGCCACGCTGCCCAATCCGGCCTTGCTTGTCTCGATCGACTTGTGAGAGGTCGATTCGCGCAACATACGAAGCAGTTTGCTTTCTCTTACGCGAACTTGAGATTCCAGGCGATTTACTCTCTCCGGAGAACGAGATTCTAAACGGAGTTGTTCGAGTTCGATGAGGTTGTAATAAAGATTCAATTCCTTGCGCAGCTTCTCGATCTCTCCGGTACCTTCGCTGCTTTCTTTTGCTGAGGTCTCTTTGCTGCTTGGCTGCAGCATTTCAGCCATCAACACGCGAGATTTGGCTTCTTCGATATAGCCGAACGCCTCGTGCAGAGACGATTCAGACGGATTCTGCAGGCACGTGCGAACCAGCATTTCATAAACTTCCAGTCGATTTTTGAGGAATGCCAGCTTAAGTTCCTGTCCACGCACATTCGTCCGAAGCAATTCCAGGTGGTAACGCGAAGCTCGGAAGCAGGAATAGGCGTCTTGTTGTGCCTGCAAGGCAGCATGAATCTGTCCCATGAGAAGGAACGCCTGGTGCTTGAGAACAGGACTTTGCAGATTGCGCAGTTTTTCCAAGGCAGCATGACAGTGACTCTGAGCCGTTCTTAAATCGCCATGTCCCTGCGCGATGCGTGCGAGTAGAAGTCTGCACAACACCGCTTTGCCCGACAGCAGAGATGATTCAAAAAACTCGAGGGCTGCATTCGCCAAAACGGCCGCTTCTTCGCCCCGACCTTCATTGAAGAGCACGACCGCTTTATACAGATCAATGAGAGATGGCCAAACCCGATTTCTCTCCTTAACAAACATCTTCCGAGCCTGACTAAATAGCCGCAGACTTCGAACCGGCTCGCCGATTTGACTCATAGCCATCGCCTCAAAGGCGATGGCCTTGGCCTGCTCGTAACCCATGCGCAGCGTCTTGAATTCGTCTCGCGCGTGACGGGTTAAGTCGATGGCATCTCCGCTGAGGTTAAGCTCAACGTAAAGTTCAGAGAGATCCAGGTTACAAAGCGCATGATGATAGCGATCTTCAAGTTCGAGGCATGCACTGCGGGTTGAGCGCAGCATCTCAATCGCGCGGCTGTATTCGCCACGGAGGTAATGGAGATAGGCTATGTTGTAGTCTGCCTGCGCAACCAGGCGAGGCATTCCATGCTTGCTGCAGACTTCGCGAGCTTCTTGATAGGTCTGCAGGGCTTCGGAAAACTCTTCAATGCTGATCAAGCAGACCGCGAGATTGCTGAGCACTACTCCGATGCCCTCCGCATCGCGATGCTCGAGGACCACGCGATAGGCTCGGCGATAGCAACTGAGCGCCTCAGCAAAGCGGTCCTGGCGGTGGAATACGTTACCTAGATTAATGTCGACTCTTGCAAGCCGCAGATCATCATTAAGTTCGGAAAAGATCCTTCGGGCGCGTTCGGCACAGTGAAAGGCCTTTTCATATTCGGCGCAAAGATTGAGAGAAAGGATGGAAACGCTAAGCGTTCGGCCCAACTCCGCTTTTTCTCCCAAGCTCTCGAATAACTCTATGGCCGTCGTGTATAGGCTTACAGCAGCGCGATAGCGTCCAAGAGCATACTCGGCATTCGCTTTCATGCGCTTGGCGTGAGCCATGGCCAGATCGTGGTTGAGCACACGCGCGATCTCGATCGCGGTCTCCGACAAAGCGAGAGAGTTGCGCGGATTGATGCGCAGCAGCGGCCGCCCTTTATCCGCGAGTTGAACGACAAGGTTGATTGACAGATCTTGCCGATGTTGTCGAACGTACTGCCTGCGGCTCTTTGCGTTGCGCAGCTCCGCGAGTTCTTCGAGAAGAATCTTCGACGGATCGATTTGTACCGCAGCGGCGTTCATCTCCACTCTCGAGAAGACAATTTCTGTTTCAGACGATCGAGGCAGCTCCGGGAATGAAGCCGATCGATCTGTTTGCCAATCCCAGTTCGCGCGCAATTTCGTCGTAGCAGCGCGGAGGAAATTCAAAGAGCAACATTCTGATCATTCGTGCGCAACTCCCAGTCACCCATCAGATTGATTCGCGCAGAATCTGTTCCTGCTCGACTTAATGGAGAGCGTCGTACGAGGCTTAGTGCGCCTCCGGCAATTCTAGACAGCAGTGGAATGCCCTCTCTTGTGTAAGGAGTTCAGCAGCAGGAGATAACTAGATGACACCATAACTAACACGACCACTGGCGTAAACATCCACCAGTACGACGTAATTACACGATAACTCTGCAGTTCCGACAGCAGATTGCCCCAACTCGTCAAGGGTTCCGTCGCTCCCAGTCCAAGGAACGAGAGTGCCACCTCTGCCATGATGAATTGTGGTATCAGCACGACGGCCTGGGTCCAAATCAGCGGAAGAACTTGCGGCATTAAATGCCGGCGAAACAGGTATGCCGGTCCCGCGCCGAAACCACGGGCAGTCAGAACGAATCCACGTTCCTTGGCACTCAGCAGGACTCCGCGAACGAGCCGAGCAGGTCGCGCCCATCCGGTAAAACCCAGTACCGCTGCCACCAAAAAAAATGTTTGCAGCGGAGCAGTGCGCAACGGAAGAAATGCTCTAATCGCAAGCAGAAGGTAGAACCAGGAGAGCGCAAGACCGAGTTCGGCAAGACGCATGATTGCGCTATCAGTCACCCCGCCAGCCATCGCTGCGATGCTGCCGAGCAGCGTGCCCAGTCCCAAGGCGATGCACATTGCGAGCAGTCCGGCCCCGATGGAGATTCTTCCGCCATACAGAATTCTGGAAAAAAGGTCTCGACCAAACTCGTCAGTTCCAAAAACGAATATATGTCCAGGCTGTTGAACACTGAACAGGCGTAGCCCAGATGTGCTTAGCTTTTCTGCGCTGCCAGACGCAAGAAAATTGATCGGATATTCCCGACTGCGATCTTCCGAGTAGCTTGCATCATCCGAGTTCGTGCTTATTCCATAAACGAATGGCCGCAGATGAATACGGCCGGCCTGATCTCTCCAATGAACCTTTGTCGGCGGCGCGAACGGAAATGCGCGATTCTGCTGATCCGGAGCGTAAGGAGCGAAGAAGCCGGCACAGAGGATGGTGCCGTGCAACAGGCAAAAAATAACGAGCGCAATTTGGGAACGCTTCATGAGTTCGTCCGGCGAATTCTGGGATCAGCTGCGAAAAGCAGCAGGTCCCCCACGAGATTACCTATGATCAGGAACGACGATGAGACCATTACGATCGCAATCACGACGTAGAAATCGCGGGCAAAGATCGATTGCACAAACAGCGGGCCCAGACCTGGCCATCCAGTAACAACTTCCGCGAGGAGCGAGGTGCCGACAAGACCTGCGAGCGAAAGTCCGAACAGTGAAATCAGCGGATTGGCGGCTGCAGGAAGAGCGTGGCGAAGCAGCAGCCGCGGCGAAGATATGCCATGTCCTTTCGCGGCCTGGATGAAGGGCGAGTCCAGAACCTCTTTCATCGCAGTGCTCGTGTGCTGGATCACGATCGGCAGACCAACGATCACTAATGCCAAAACGGGAATTAGCAAGTGCAAACCGGACGCTCCGATTCGAGACCATCCTTTGGCGCTTCCGTTCCATTCAGCGGCTCCGCCCAGGGGCATAGTCCCCATTCGAACAAATAGAGCCAGAAGCAGCAGGATCACAGCCAATTCCGGCACACTTAATAGCGCAGCACTGCCGATGGAACTAATGCGATCCGCCCATCCAAAACGTGCGGAAACAATCCCGATAGGGACAGCAACAATCCACACCAGCGCCGTCGCCAGCCCGGCAAGCAGCAGTGTATTGATCAACCGCTGCCCAAGCAGCGAGGAGACCGGCATGTTGTACGCGAACGAGAAACCAAAGTTACCTATCAGGGCATTCTTCAGCCAATGAACGTAGCGATGCGAGATGCTTTCGTCGATTCCGTATTGCGATCGCAATTGTGCCAGCGTCTGGAGCGAGACCTGCGGATTCAAGCGCATCTCATCGAAGTAATCTCCGGGCACGAATGATGACAACGTGAACGAGAGCACAGATATGCCGATCATCAATATCGCACCTGCAGCTATCCGATGGCATACATAACGCGCGGTTCTCATGCAGGCTCTCCGGTTGCGAGCGCCTTAGCTTCCAAGCGCGGTCCGAACTGTGCGGCATCGCTGGGTTCTATGCACTTGCCGCAGCGCACCACGTCCACCAGTTCGCCGCTCCGCATAGTGGCGATTATGTCGGCTGCAGCGCTGAGCAAGTCCGCGTCGTGAGATATCAGCACATAGGTCAGATTTCGCGCCGCCTTGAGTCTTCCGAGGAGCTGCAGGATCTGCTCCCGTGTCTCGGTGTCCAGACCAGTCATCGATTCGTCGAAGATCACGAGTTCCGGATTGAGAATCAGTGCCCGCGCAATTGCCAGTCGCTGCCGTTGGCCTCCGCTAAATGTCAGCGGAGTGCGCGTCAGCATGTCGCCATCGAGGCCAGTCTCCAGAAAGAGTCGTCTCGCCAATGCGCGACGCTCTTTTTTACCCTTGCCCTGGATCAGCAGTGGTTCTTCGACAATTTCTTCAGCGGTGAGATTTGGATTGAAAGCGGCTGCCGAATCCTGCAGCACCAGTTGAATGCGTGCGCGTACTCGCAGCAGCGCCCTCCCGGAGAGTTTGGTCAGATCTTCTCCGCGAAACAGTATTTCTCCCGAATCGGCTCTCTCCCAGCCTGCAATGCACTCCGCGAGCGTGCTTTTTCCTGATCCGGAAGGGCCGGTTAATCCAAAGCTCGAACCACGGAGGATGGAAAGAGTGACTGCGCGCAGCGCCTGCACCGAACTCGCGTGCCGTCGAAACAATCGCTGATTCAGGACATAGGACTTGGAGAGCGCATGAATGGAAACCAACTTCTCAGGCGAGTCCTCTGTGGTTCCCATTACGGAACTCTGCGCGTTCGCCACAAAAGCTTCTGCTGCATGGCGGAACGGACGAGATTCCCGCACACGGCCTGAGGTCATTTCCAGTGTACGATCTGCAATCTGCGCCAGCACCTGTCTATCATGGCTGATGACGAGGAAGGAAGTGCCCATTTCGGTCCTGAAACGCAGAATCAATTTCAGGAGTTCGTCTTTGAGTTCTTTATCGAGACCGGCCGTTGGCTCGTCGGCAATGACAAGAGCAGGACGACAAGCCAACGCCTGGGCGATTACCACGCGATGACGTTCACCTCCACTTAACTCGTGCGGATACGATTCGTATTGCCTCTCACTGAGGCCGACGCTTTGTAATAGTTCAACTACTTTCGCGCGCCGCTCGCGTCGCGTGCATTTCTCATGCGCGCGAATCACTTCCGAAATCTGATCGCCCACTCGTATGACTGGATTCAACGACAACGCTGCTTCCTGATGCATCATGGCAATGCGCTTGCCACGAATCGCCCGCATCTGCCGTTCGCTTAAGGACAGCAGATCCTTGCCTCCGAAGTTGACGGCATCGGCGCGGACGATGGCCGTGCGAGGGACAATGTTCAGCAAAGCGAGGCCCAAAGACGTCTTTCCTGAACCGGAAGGCCCCGAAAGACCGACGATTTCACCTCGATCAATGCGAAAACTGACGTCGCAGACTGCCGGAACATGGTGCTTGGCACTGTGGCGATATCTAACACTCAAGTTGCGCACGCAAAGAACAGGATCGCCAGTCCGAGCCTCCGCTGGCTTGGTCTGGCCATTGGTCGAGTGATGCTCTCTCAGAAGATAGGAAAACGCCAAACGCAAATGCACACAATGGACCCATCGAATGCGCGAGTCCCGTGGGCGCTATGGATGCGCGCAACAGCTACTCTCGTTGTCTACATTTTGGAAAAAACTGTGGATTTCCTGAAAGAAGTGTTGATTTCCCCGGCGAATGACATGATTTGTGACACACGCCGGCAATTCCTTTCCTTGTATTCTCTTGTTTATACAGGGTTCACGAGAACTACGCTTTAACATCGCCGTCTAAGGCGCGAAATGCATCCAGCAACATTGACCAGAGCACAAATCCTTCTGTAGCATCGGTCACAAATCAGGACGGGCGCTCGACACGATCCAGAGTCCGCGGGAGTGGAAAGGGCACTGCAGTCTCCTCCCGTCCCGTTAGTCGCTTCTCGCGCCGCAAACGTTTTTTCACCACTGGCCAGAATCCATCAGGAGAAGCATGACCGTAACTCATGAGAACCACCGGGCTACTCTCATCGATATCCTTGACAGAATCCTTGACAAGGGCATTGTGATTGACGCCTGGGTTCGAGTGTCCCTGGTAGGAGTTGATCTTGTGACGGTCGAGGCACGCATAGTGCTGGCATCACTTGAAACTTATCTCACGCATGCAAGCACACTTGCGCTTAGCCGTCTGGTTGCAGCGCCTGCGGTGAACGGCCAAGGCGACGGCGACCTGGTTCCACCACGCAGGCGGAGAACAACGAAAGCCATGCTGTAACGTTCATTCTCACGATTGTTGCCTGCAACGCATGAAAGTCGGCGGGGAGAGCCCGCTGAAACGGCGTCGCCGTGTCCCTCAACGAGTGACACCAAAGGGCGAGGCTTCCTCTTCGTATTCGTTGCGCCGGAGGCGCAATTCCAGCGTTTTCAGCCAACTTACGAGGCGATGCTCAAGAGCGTGAAGTTCTAGTACGAAGAGTCGAGTGTGAATTGCCGCGCGGAGAATTGAGATGCTCGCGGTTAATGTGCAGCTCCAGCCGAGTGGTTCTGCGCTTAGGCTAACGAGTTCGCGCAACGTTCGCAGTGTCGGATTCATTTTTCACTGACGATGCGCCCATTTAGAGGCTGCGTAGGACGCGCATTGTGCGGGTAGAGTTTGGCGAAGGTAGCAACCTGATCCGGCGCGATCTCACGAGGAGCTTTCAATACGAACCAAGTGACTCCCTCGCTGCATGGCGGAGTAGTGAGTGATCCCTCGAAGGTGTAATAGCCGAACGATTGAGGCAGGAGATTGGCTGCGTTCACCCTTATTCCCGAGACGATCCGCTCCTTACCCTCAACAGTCGGAAGGTAATCCCAGAGCTTTTGGATGATGGGATTGTAAGTTCCACTCTTCAGCAGAACTGCAATCACGGCCAGGTGGCCGTCCGCATCGGCGTGCACCAAGTGAACGACCATCTCGTATGCTTTGCCTTCAATCTGTTCCTCGCTGGGATGATGGAAGTGAAACTGTCGGAGTTGATAACGTTTATCGCCAACTGAGATGAAGCTGCCGGGGTCATAATTCGCCTGAATAGAGTGACCGGTGTTGATGATCTTTAAAGCCGAAGCACGGTACTCAAATCGAATTGGAGATAGAGGCGTTTTTTTGGCCCCGCGAATATCAATTGGCGATTGCAGTTGGCCGAGTTTGCAGGTTGCATACTCCGGGTTGAGATCACCCCATCGCTGCGGCCCTTCGTCTCCGTTGTAAGACCACTCATGTTTCGGACTTTGTCCGTCCTGAGCCTGCGCCATGCCCGCTATAAGTATTGCAGTAATCACTAGAACGATCTTCATACTCAGACTGCTCGCGCCGTCAGGTTCATGCCTACCTATGGGCCGATGATACGAACGATGCTCGCGCCTTCCCGCTGGCAAATCTGCTAGATCCGCTCGTCTGAATTACCGCAGGACTTAACTAGTCCATCCGGATTTTGATTTGTCACGACCGTTCGCCGTTATTCCGGCTACACAAGAGTGTATTTCGATAGCCCAGCGATGCATACGAACTGTTGCGCGCTGCTGCTACGTTTGCCAGTTGGTGCTGCCCAAGAGCTGGATTTAAAGTCCGGGTGTCGCAAGTTCTTCCGACGTTTAAAAAGGTCTGCGACTGAGGTGATCGTTGGCTGACGAATTCAGAGTTAATCAATCCCCAATCGGATATTGCGTCCAGTTCTTACATAACGGAAAGCCTTATGTAACTTTTTGTGACGGCTTTACAAAGAAAGCTGCAGAGCGGACGGCGATTAGTCTAACTGCATTGTGGCTGCGCATATCACCGGCGGCAGCAAACGGCTCGTCGACTTCACAAACTGCTGGGAAACGAACTGGTCCTGACCAGCACAGCGTGCAGCCGGGATGATCCAGTCAGGAGACCAAAGCATATTCGTAGAGGGTTCTGCAGGGTGAGACCGAAGACATAGCTAGGAAGCGAGAATGCAATGCTAGCCGAGAGCGGTTTTCGTGTGCCGTTGATTTTTGATTACGCTGCAACATTTTCCTGGGCAGCCAGCGGAGCCGTGGTGGCGATCCGAAAGCGCTTTGACATTGTTGGAATCTTTGTTGTTGCGCTCCTGTCTTCGATCGGCGGCGGCTTAATCCGTGACGCCTGCTTTCTGCAGCGAATCCCCTCCTTTTTGGTGAACCCGATTTATCTTCCGTTAGTAGTAGCCGCGACACTGATGATGGCTGTTTTCACCGGACCATTGACGCACGTTGTCAACAATGAAGGGTTTGGCAAATTGGTTGATGTGATCGACGCACTTGGTACACCTGCTTTTGCAGTGATTGGAATGCAGTTGGCGGAAGACAAGCACGTTCCAATTTTCGGCATGATTTTCGTTGGAATTGTGAATGGAGTCGCCGGCGGATTGCTCCGCGATGTAGTCGTGCGTGATGTGCCGGCACTGCTGCGACCAGGTCAATTCAGCGCTCTTACACTGGTCGCAACGTGTTGCCTCTTTGAAGTGCTAGTCCACTGCGACATCAGTCCAACGCGAGCTGCATGGAGTGTTGTCGGAACGTTTTTCATCATTCGGTTATTGACTGTGCGTTTCAATTGGCAGAGCCGTCCGATACTTCGACAATTGACGAATGAACAGTCAGCCGGAACAAGGAAGCTGCGCAGTTTTCCATGAATGTCCTAACTTTTCAGAAATTCAGACTACGCCCAGGATAGAGTTTGACGGCAGTGAACAGGACTCGCGTAGGCTGACTCGGCTACATCGATTTCCCTATCTGTGACTTATGCCAAGATCGTCGAGCCGTTCCTTGATCTCCTTCAATGCGTGTTCTTCCGGCGGACCGGCCGGCTCATTGAGAGTCCTATGCGCAATCCTGATTCTCAGCATTCCGAGCTCCTGGAACTGCCTCTTGGTATCAATTACGACTCTAGATGGGAAGGGAACAAGCTGGATCGAGCACGACCGGTCGTCAGGTTCAAGATTGTTAATGAGGCCCACTAAAGCTGCGCAGAAGAGCAAATAATCTCGTGCAGGTCTTTGCTCATTGCTCTCTTTCGTGCCGTATACGTCAATATCGAAGCCTGCCTGAATCTTTTGCGTGGATCGCGCGGTTCCATACCGCTGTTCTTGCTGCACGACGTAGTACGGAACTACTTCATAAAAAACGTTATGCTTCTCAACGACCGCCTGAAGATAATCTGCCATTTTTAATTTTCCTTTTGCTAGGGCCAAAGGTTCGCCCAATGGTCGGCAGCTCACAAACTTCCGCAGCAATCCGTGCTGCGTAGCGGTCTGCCTAGCCGCAAACTTGGTGTTGTCTCTAGGCGTCTATGCCACTGTCTGCGAGATCCCCGAACGATGAGCTTCCCGGAGAAATCCTGGCCCGTACGCAATCAAAGGACAACTGGCACTCCTTTCAGTAGGCACTTGATTGGGAGGCTTCTTAGCATGGAAATGTGGTCGAAAGCCCTTTAATCGGAAAAACCATTTCGCATTACCGCATCATGGACAAAATTGGTGGCGGCGGAATGGGTGTTGTCTATAAGGCTGAGGATCTCAATCTCCGTCGCTTTGTTGCACTCAAGCTTCTGCCTGACGACCTGGCGCAAGACAGCCAGATGCTGGAGCGTTTTCGACGTGAAGCGCAGGCCGCTTCCTCGCTGAACCACCCCAACATCTGCACCATCCACGATGTCGGCGAAGAGGATGGCCGAGCTTACATCGTCATGGAATTGCTCGAGGGCGCGACGCTGAAGCATTTGATCGCCGAAGGTCAACTTGAGTTCGATACTCTTTTGGTGCTTGGAATCGAAATTGCCGACGCTCTCGAGGCCGCGCACGCCGAAGGAATTGTCCATCGCGACATCAAGCCGACCAACATCTTTATTACCAGGCGAGGACACCCGAAGATCCTGGACTTTGGGCTGGCGAAAGTTGTGCCGACGCGTAGCCGCAGAGCGGCAATGGTTGGAGTTGCGGATGACGCTACATTCGACGCAAGAGTCGACCCGCTAACGACCTCGGGTGCTGTCATTGGCACCATGAATTACATGTCTCCTGAGCAAGTGAGAGCTGGCGATCTCGACGCCAGATCAGACCTCTTCTCCTTCGGCGTGGTGCTCTATGAAATGGCGACCGGCGTGATGCCCTTTCGGGGAGAGAGCTCGGGGGTGGTCGCAGAGGCGATCCTGAATCGCACCCCAGTGGCTCCTGTGCGTCTCAATTTGGAGATTCCGCCGGCACTCGAAGAGATCCTGCGCAAGGCATTGGAGAAGGACCGAAACTTGCGTTACCAGCACGCGTCGGAAATGCGCATCGAACTGCAGCGCATCAGGCGCGATATTTCGAGGCCGGCCTCGGAGGAGGCGCAACCCAGCAGTACGTGGAACGCTTTGCACACGATTGCGCGGCGTGAATCGGATTCAAGCCGCGCCGGAACTCTCATTTCAGTGAGTTCGTCTAAGCCGCATGCAATACGGTGGTGGCTTCCATGGCTGCTTCTCAGCGCGACTTTCTTTGCCGCTGGACGGTGGTTCTTCACTTGGCAGGCGAAGCACACCGAAGCTGCCGCGGTTCCACTGACAATGCATCCACTTGCAAGCCTTCCAGGTTACAAACAATTTCCGCTTTTTTCGAGGGATGGAAACGCAATTGCATTCGCCTGGGATGCCGGCATTGAAGGTCAAAACTCGGATGTGTATTTGATGCAATTGGAGGGTGGCAAGCCCTTGCGTCTAACCAATCATCCTGCGAGCGAGTGGCCGGCCGCCTTCAGTCCGGACGGACGGCGCCTTTACTTTAACAGGCAGTCAGATACCGGGTTTGCCGCTTATTGGATTCCCACTTTGGGAGGGGAGGAAACCCGAATTGCCGATGGTGTGATCGCAGACATATCTCCAGATGGCCGGAAAGCTCTGGTGGTTCGTCCGAGCGGCTCTGAGAGTACAGAAATAGGCGACTTTCTTCTGGATTTATCGACTGGCTCGGAGCGTCGATTGGGAGATTACTACGGCAGGATGAATCCACAGTTCAGCTCAGACGGGAAATGGGTCTTCCTTCCGTTCGGACCAGATCGGGACCATCTCAGCGTGCATCGAGTTCGAGTCGAAGGTGGCAACCTGGAGAAAGTGGATTTCGATGACCTGGGACCAGACATCGATCGCGTGGACGCGGTACGCCTTGCTCCACTACGCACACGCATGCTGATCGAAGCGCGTGAGCACGGTAGTAATGCATTGGTCTTATTTATAGCAAATGCGGATGGAACCGAACCAAAGCGGCTTCCCAAAAGTCTCGTGCCGGGAATGCTGTCGCCGGATGGGAAACAGATGGTGAGCGTCCGCAACTCTTTTGACGTGAATCTCTACCGCGCGGAAGCATTTCCCCAAAACCGCGCTGAAGTGACTCCGCAGAAAGTTCTTGAAAGACCCAGCGAAGATTACTCTCCTGTGTTTTCGCCCGACGGCAACTCGTTGCTTCTTAGTTCCTACAGGAAAGGACGTTGGGAGATTTGGCTTTGGAACGCAGCGATGACAGATGGGCGTCCATTATTCAGTAAAGAAGGTGGCACGGCAGGATCTCCGGCGTGGTCGCCTGATGGAAAATGGATCGCGTTCGATGCGCGAACAAAGAATGCTGCGGCCGACCTCTGGATTTCACCTTCGACGGGTGGTGAGCCGAAAATCCTGATCTCAGGACCCGGCGAGAACATAACCCCTTGCTTTGATCGGACGAGTCAATGGATTTACTTCAGCTCGAGCCGAACCGGATCGCTGCAACTATTCCGCATTCCGCTAACGGGTGGTTCGCCAGTGCAAGTCACGCATGGCGGTGGATTCACATGCCAATTCTCAACAGATGGACGGTATCTCTACTATCTAAAAACTCGCAATGGCGGGGAGATTTGGCGTCTAGAATTAGCTGCCAATCATGAAGAAGCGGTTGTCAGGGAAATGAAGTCCAGAAACTGGAAAGTTGTTAGAGATGGAATCTACATGCTGGATTCTCAGTCGAATTCGCAGATTGGGAGCGCCTCGCGAATTGCCGATGCGAAGTTCTACCGCTTTGCCACCAAGAAGATCGAGGATCTTGGTTTTCACACTCCAAAGGCAATTTCGTATTTAGGAATCGATCTGTCGCTAGACGGCACCTGGGTTTACTACAGCCAGGTGGATTCCTTAACAAGCGAGCTCTATTTGGTCGAGAATTTGCCTTGAGAAGTTCGGTGGGCTCTCGCATTTCAGCGGATTATCTGCGATGAACTGTCGCCGGCTGTGACTCCTACCAGTTCCGGACGTGGTTTGCACCGTTTAGGATCGTCCAGTTTTGAAATGAAACCATCTCGTCTGGACTAAGCTCCGCAACTGCGGCGGCGAAAAATTGTGTGCACTCACAAACGAACGTTTTCCTCTGGCGTAGTGCTCACGCTACTTCTCGTGAGCGCTTGTGGTCGCGCGCCACAGCGGACGCAACCCATTTCACAACATAGTGGCTGGCACGAATTTCAAGGGACATGGACAGCGACTGGCAGTCGCAATGAGATGCTCCTTGAAGGAGACCGCCACGCCTCAATTGCTGATTTCAATGGATCGCTCTTGCTTGCCGGAGAATCGCGTCCAAACGTTGGATTTCGCGCCGAAGCAATCATCTTCAACGATAGTTCGACCGGCATGACCGGCCGCGCAGTTTGGATTGACGAGAACGGCGATAAGGTCTTTAGCGTGTTGCAAGGTGCTCAGGGCGATAAAAAAATCGCCGGAACCTTCACCGGTGGCACGGGCAGATATGCGCGAGCAACGGGCAGTTACGAATTTTCGTGGCGCTTCGTTTTGCAATCCGATGACGGGAAGATGCAGGGCGAGTCCGTAGGACTCAACGGTCGTGTGCGGGTGGATTCATCAGAACAAAGATCTAATCCTGGAGATCCGCGATCGTGACAAGCCCAGCAACAACACCGCGGATTCTGATTCCAAGCGAGTTTTCAGCGAAGAAGCGCACGAACGCCAGTCTGCTGGTCAAACGCATCGTGCCTTTTGCCCTCGCGCTCACGATCGGACTCTCACCGGTCCCGGCCGGGCTCACTGCACAGGCTTGGCACCTCTTTGCTGTATTTGTTTCGGCCATCACGTCAGTGCTGATCGGCGCGTTTCCACTGTTAACTTCCACCACTCTGGCTGTTGCAGCCGTAGTCCTTACAGGCACGATTTCGCCGGCCAAAGCTTTCTCCGGCTTTGCCAATTCGAGCGTTCTCCTGGTTGTTGTCGCATTCCTCGTAGCGCAGGCAGTCGTGAAATCGGGGCTGG
Organism: Terriglobales bacterium; assembly: GCA_035764005.1. Lineage (NCBI taxonomy): Bacteria > Pseudomonadati > Acidobacteriota > Terriglobia > Terriglobales > Terriglobales bacterium. The sequence continues at coordinate 219,888 of DASTZZ010000069.1, read as the reverse complement.
GCCGACGCATTAGCCTTTTCATGGTAAGCCGCTTCGGTCGTTCCTCTTTGGGACTCGCCTACAGTATCGTGCTTACCGATTCGGCTATTGCTCCTGCCTTCCCAAGTAACACAGCGCGAGGCGGGGTACTGTTTCCCATCGTGCTCTCGGTCGCACGTGGATCGGGTTCATTCCCGGAAGATCCCCAAAGTAGACGTTTGGGCGGATACCTCATGTTCTGCGGCATGGCCAGCCTGGCAATATCTTCGGCCCTGTGGATGACCGCGACTTCAGCGAATCCGATCGCTATTCAGGTCGCGAAGGAATACGGTTTCGAAGTGGGATTCGGCAAATGGCTGATTGCTGCCTCCATTCCCGCCCTCGTGGCGATTGCGGCTCTGCCGTGGTTTTTGGCACGGCTGTTTCCACCAGGTGTCGCCGAAACTCCAGAAGCCCCCGCTGCTGCGCGCAAAGCGCTTACAGAACTGGGACCCCTGTCGCGTGACGAATGGATCACGGCTGTCGCGTTCATCTTGATGGTGGCAGGCTGGATTTTTGCCGATCGCCTTCACTTTAACGTGACGAGCATCGCATTCGCCGGCTTAGGGCTGTTGCTGATGAGCGACGTCTTGACGGCGAGCGACATTGCAACCCAGGGCGACACGCTGGCGACGTTTCTCTGGCTTGCAGTGTTGTTTGCCTTGAGCGGTCAACTCAATGAGCTTGGATTCATGGGTTATGCAGGTCAACGTTTAGCTTCACACATGAGCGGATTACCATGGCCAATTATTTATCTAGCACTCCTCCTGATCTATGTAGCCATCCACTACATGTTTGTAAGTCAATCGTCTCAAGTGTTAGCTCTTCTGGGAGTATTCCTGGATGTTGGTATTCGCGGCGGCGTCCCGATAGCGCTCATGGCGTTTTCGCTATTCTTCGCCAGCAGCTACTTCTCGGTGATCACCCCGCAAGGCGGAAGTCAGAACGTGATCTTTGTTGGAAGTGGCTATCTTAGTCAACGCGAACTTTATCGCCTTGGACTGTTAACCACAGTCTTCTTCTTAGCCGTTTTCCTGGTTGTTGGCACCCCCTGGCTGCTGCTGGTCGGTCGGTGATTGCAATGCGGAATCACATGCGAGTCGACATCTTCTTACACACTCTCAGAAAAGGAATGCCCTGGCTTGATTGGCCTCACGCTTCAATTCATCAAGCAGTTCAGTAATGGCATCTGGCTGACTCTCCCGCTATTGCTAAGCTTCGCGACGGCCATTGCCATAGTCGGGCAGATAGTGGGCTCGCGGGAAGGCTGGTCGCACTTTGAGAGCCTCTATTGGTCATTCATTACAGCGACAACGGTCGGATATGGAGATATTCGTCCTCTGAAACGAAGGTCGCGAATCTTTGCGGTTTTAATTGCGTTCCTGGGATTGCTGTTGACCGGCATACTCATTGCTGTTGCTGTTCACGCCGCGAATCTATCCCTAGATAAGATCGACCGCTAGTCAATTGCCAACACCGTTGCGCAGGATCACTGCCACATCTTCCTGACGCGTTGCAAGTCCCGGTCGTGCTTGCGTTGCGAATGCTCCAGGGCCAAAGAAACGATCAGGAGCATTGCCGCCGCTCCAAAGATCCCGCCACACCACACTCCTGAAATGAAATCCGCACCGCTGAGCATCGTTAGGTCCCCACGCTTCGCAGGACTGAGCCACCAGCCTTCTCTGCAGGGCCAAGTCATCTGTGCGAAGACGTGTAAAGTCTTAGGTCTTTAAAGCCAGATTTAGTACTGTCAAGATTGGCAGCCGAGGTTAGTAGGGGTCGCCGGTAGGTGGATAGACTTACGCCGCCCCCGACGCGCTCTGAGTCATGCTTCTCGCGACGATCGGTACGCCCACCCGAATCTCAGTTCCCGCCATGGGCCTGGAGGTGATCAGCATAATTCCGCTCACGAGGCTCACTCGTTCTCTCATGCTGACGATCCCCAGACCTCGGCTTATCAGTGCTGAGGCGGCATCGAAACCTACTCCATCGTCGCGAACGATAAGCTGGATCTCGCCTGAAAAACCGCGCAACTCCACTTCGAAAGATTGGGCACCACTGTGCTTGATCGCATTGTTTAGAGATTCCTGCAGAACCCTGAAAAGACAAAGAGAAACATCCTGTGGCATCTCTGAAGGAATGTTGTCTGCAGTAAAACTAACTTTCAGTTTGTGCCACTCGGCAGTTTCTCTGCAGAAGCTCTTGCACGCTGCCACTAAACCAAGGTATTCCAGCTTAGAAGAGTGCAGACGATGAGAAATGCCTTGAACTTCAGTGCCAATATCGGAAGCGAGCTGTCGCAGATGATCAAGCCGCGCCTGGACTTCGTCTCCTGATGGAGGGAGACTCTGCTGCAGCACGTCCAGCTCGATTCCTAACATCGCGATACGCTGATTGATATCGTCGTGAAGCTCTCTCGAAATTCGCGTGCGCTCCTGCTCCTGCGCCTCGATCAATCTTCGACTCACTCCAGAAAGAGCTTCTTCGGCCAACTTGTTTTCGGTGATATCTACGCAAGACCCAATATAGCCGGCAAAAGCGCCGTCGGCGCTGAACCGGGGGACCCCTCGATCCAGGACCCATCGGTAGTCGCCTTGCTGGTGTCTCACTCTGTACTGCATGGTGAACGGTTCGCGACGCTCGAAAGAGCCCGCGTAAGTGTCCATGCATCCCTTCACATCATCGGGATGAACAGTGTCCAACCAGCCGTTCCCCAGTTCTTCCACAAGATCGCGGCCGGTGAGATCAAGCCACGGCTGATTGACATAGTTACAAAGCTTGTCGGTCCCTGACATCCAGATCATCACCGGAGCACTATTGGCGACGAGTCGAAATCGTTGCTCGCTCTCCTGTGCCACTCTCAAGGCAGCCGCAACCTCGAGTTCTGCCTTTCTGCGTCTGGCACGGTGCCACAATAGAGTGATAATCAATCCCGCCTGCAGTATCATCAGCGAGAATCCGGCGATGATGTACCACCTGTACGTTTCCCAAATGGTCGGTTCGCGATTCAGCAGGATGCTGCCGGGTGGAAGATCCTTCTCTTTGAGTCCCCAGCGCCTGAGCGCGCGCCAGTCGAACATGTAAGTACTTCTACCCTCTACAATGCCGACGTTCTGAGGCTTTTCTCCATTAAGCAATCTCAGAACCAAGGCACCGGCGACTCTCCCGTCGCTCGTAAGGCTGTAGAGCTTGCCGCCTACCTCACCATGCCTCAAATAAATGTCAGTTAATCCAAAGACTGGAGCATTAGCAGCCGCAGTAACCATCGAGGAAGATTCAACACCAGTAAAACGGGTTCCCGCCGCATCCTGGGCGAGACCAATGAAGAGGATGACAGTATGTGGCGGCAAATGCCTGATCTGTTCGAGGAGATCCGGCATGGTGCAATTAGTTAAGTAGGAAATCTCGATGCTTCCCGTATAGCTTCGTAGTCGTTGTCTCACCACTGCTAGAGTCTGTTTGCCCATCTGCGAGGTGCCGCCCCCTACCACCAGAACGCGTCTTGTATCAGGCTTCAGGCGCACAGCTGCGTGTAACGTATCGCTGGGTTCCCACGAAGTCTCGACTCCGGTAAAGTCAGTATCAACTTCGGGATGGCCCGGCAATATACCGTTCGGCAGACAGAAAACAACTGGGATGTCAGGAAAGAATTTCTTGTGTACCTCAATCATGAATTTGAGTGGAGAGGGACCGACAGTAACAATCACGTCTGGCCTGCGGTTCCGATATCTGGAAAGAACGAATTCACGGAATCGCTGTTGTTCAACTTGCTCAGGAAATAACACCGTCTCCATGTACTCGCGGTAGTACTCGATCTTATATGGCGCATTATCAAGTGCGACACGGAGGCCCTGGTCGACGAGGTTTATGCCTGGATAGGCAGTGCCTGCCTCATTCAGAATAAGAACCCGACGGATCGGTTTGGTTTGAGCCAACGCAGAGCTATGGAAGAGCAACGAGAGCGCAAATAAGAAATACATGAACTGCCTGCCAGTAGATTCAACAGGCCTGTGCTGAATGCGCGATGTGAAGCTGCATGCAATGTAATTGCTTGAACTCAGCTTTGATGAACCAAGCCAGCCGAAAGGTTCACTGGCCTTACCGTCGGCCGCCATGTTTTCTGATGTGGAGTTCACACCGCTCCATTCCCTGCAATCGCACTGGCGCTAATGCTAGCATTTCTATGTCCTGCCACTGTTAACCCTGTCAAAATTGACAGAGCCACGTAAGCGTCAGGACTCGCTAATCTTTCATCCTTTAAATCGTCTGGCTGTTCATTCACGAGACAAAAACATTTTCATTCACAGCCGACCGACAACCAGGTGGGCATCAGATGAGCGATCCGTTGAGCCGTCGACGCTGGGCTCTTTTATCCTGTTATTCGTCTATCATAGCCATGACTTTGTTCACGGCATTTCCATCGAGCTCCTACTCTCAAACCATATCGACCGGAGCGATTACGGGCATCACCGTGGATCCTACAGGTGCAGCCGTGCCGGATGTATCGATTCAGCTCACAAAAGCTGATGGAAGCGAACCACGGTCCACTAATACGGACGAGCAAGGAAGGTTCGGATTCCTTCTGTTGGATCCGGGTGAATATCACCTCCGCGCTGAGAAAATAAATTTTGAGCCCATAAATCTTTCGATCCTGCATGTCTATGTAACGGAAGCAAACCGGCTCGAACTCCATCTGCATGTTGCTACCCATTTCGAAAACGTCGAAGTAGCTTCCGATTCTGTAATGGTTCAGAGTGACAGTTCTGCCTTGGGTCAAGTACTAAATAGAAACGGAATCACTGGCTTGCCGTTGGTTACAAGAAACTTCACCCAAATAGCGAGCCTTGCGCCCGGCGTGAGCGTCGGGGTCTACCACGCAGGAGAGCTTGGAATCGGGGGAACTGCCCAGTCGCAAATTGGGAAATCAAACGACGGGATCTACGTGCACGGATCGCGCTCGTATGACAACAACTGGCAATTGGATGGCGTTAGCGTTAACGACGTGTTGGGCACCGGTTCGACCAGCGGAGGCATTCCGATTCCGAACCCTGACACTATTGAGGAATTCAAAGTACAAACCGGATTGTACGACGCCGCCTTCGGACGCTCAGCTGGAGCGAATGTCAGTGTCATCACAAAAACCGGCAGCAACAGTTACCATGCCAGTGTTTTCGAGTTCCTGCGCAACAACTTCCTGAATGCCAACGATTTCTTCTTCAACCAAACCGGTCAGCGACGTCCGGACCTTAAGCAGAACCAGTTCGGAACTGCGGTCGGAGGACCAATCCGCAAAGACAAACTGTTTTTCTTTGGATCCTATCAGGGAACGCGTCAGATTAATGGCTTGGCGACCGGCCAAGCACGGATAGCCTGCAGCGCCACTTTGAGCGAGCCGCCTCTGACGAACGACCGATCGGCGGCAGCCCTCGGCAAACTCTTCGGCGGGCAAAAAGGTGTTTCAGGCGGAGTTGCCGTCAATCCTGACGGTTCTAATATCAATCCTGCAGCGCTCGCTCTGCTGAATCTCAAACTTCCTGACGGCGGCTTTCTTATTCCCAGTCCTCAAACTATTGATCTAAGTAAACCGATTGCAAGCCAGGGCTTCTCCGCATTCACACAGCCGTGCCGGTTCAATGAAGATCAGTATTTGCTCAACCTCGATTATGCGTCATCGCGGAAAAATCAACTGGCTGCACGATTCTTTTTGCAAGGCAATAGTCAAGAAGTCACTTTTCCCGGGAATGGTCTAAATAACGCAGGAAACATTCCAGGCTTTATCAGCCCGGGTGAATCCGAGTTCATCGTTTTCTCTCTGGCCGATACTTACCGGCTGAGTAGCTTCAGCTTGAACGAAGCACGAATCGGATTCGTGCGGACCAGCACCGGTACCGAAGCGCAGTCGCCTTTCGCGTGGTCTGATGTCGGTGTGACCGAAGGCGAGATGAATCGGAACAACGAGCTACCGAGTCTACGAATTCTTGGTTCGGTGAGCATGGCTCCCGGATTTCCCCGAACCTACACTCAAAAGAGCATTGTCTTAAGCGATGTCTTCAGCTTGCTCGATGGTCCGCACACTCTGAAATTTGGAGGCTCGCTGACTCGACTGCAGGACAACCTCGACTTCGCCGGGTTTGGTTCGTTTCTCCAATTCTTAAGCTGGCCAGATTTTCTACTGGGCCTCAATCGCAGCGACAATGGTACGGGAACCGTCAGCAACGTTTTTGCTTCCATGGATGGCTATGGCTTGCTGAATCGTGACTTCAGGGCATGGGAAGTCTCGGCATTTGCGCAGGACGATTACCGCATCACCAAATCGTTGACTTTGAATCTTGGGCTCCGTTATGAACGCCCCGGCCAATTTGGCGACGCTCTCGGACGTAGTTCGACTTTCGATTTCACAAAAGCCAATCCGAACCCACCCGCGACTGGAAGTCTCGCCGGGTACATGGTGGCGTCAAACTTTTCGACCACTGTTCCTTCGGGGGTTAGCCGCGCAGACAACACATTTGCGACGTACGGCGAGGCTCAAAACACGGTTGCTCCCAGAGTGGGATTTGCGTGGCAAGTCCTGCCAACGACAACTCGATTGGTATTACGAGGAGGATATGGTATTTATTACTCTCGCCCGACTGGCCAAGTCTTCACTGAATCTGTGATTGCCGCCCCATTTGCCACACTCCGGAACAGCACAGGGGTTTCGAACGGAGGAGCAACGTTTCAGGCGCCATTTGCGCAGCCATTTCCCACTCCAGCTTCGTTTCCGCTTTTTGTCCCTTATTCGCCGACAAGTAGCCTGTCGATTAGTTCGCTGGCGCCAGATTTCCGCCCTGCAATGGTGCAGCAGGTTGCGCTGAATATCCAGTCAGAGCTGCACCAGGGCTGGCTTCTCGAAATCGGATATGTCGGCGCTCGAGGAACGCATCTCCAGCGGCTGCGTTCGCTGAATCAAGCGCTCAATGCGTCTCCGCAAGACCCAGTGATAACGACGATTTCGAACACCGTAGCCAACATCCCGTTACGAGTGCCCATTCGCGGAATTCGTCCCGATTCGCTTCGTGAACTCGAATCAGAAGGAAACTCCTGGTACAACGGCCTTGAAACAAGTCTGACCAAGCATCTCAGTTTCGGGCTGCAGTTTCTGGCCTCCTATACGTTCTCCAAGACTTTGGACACGGACGGCGCAGATGTAAACGGAAACTCCTCAGGAAACGGAATCACGCTGGGAGATCAGAATGTTCCGGGGCAACGATGGGGACGAGTCAGTTTTGATCGCACTCATCGGTTCGTTTTCAGTACAACGTGGCTAGTTCCGAGCCCTCGTGGCCCGGTTTCACGGGCGATGCTGGGAAATTGGTCTCTTGCCGCAATTGCAACCATTCAGTCAGGTGATGCGCTCACTATTTCCAATACGAACGCCACCAATGTATTTGGTATCAACCAGGACAGGGCGCAGTTAAGCGGCACATGTTCTAAACAACAACTAGTTGTCCGCGGCAGTATTGAAACTAAGCTGAACGGCTATTTGAATTCGGCCTGTTTTGCCAAGCCGCCGGTCATTGGCGCAGACGGTATTGGAACCGCTTTTGGAAACAGCGGCACGGGAATAGTCGATGGCCCCGGGCAGGCGAACCTGGATCTTGCAGTGTCTAAGAAGATCGCGATGGCATGGCCTCTCGAAAACGGCAGCCTGCAATTTCGTGCCGAGTTCTTCAATGCGCTTAATCATCCTCAGTTTGCTAACCCCGATACAAACTTCTCTTCATCCACATTTGGGGTAGTCTCAGCTACGGCTGTAAATCCTCGTGTTGGGCAGCTGGCGTTGACTTTCTCATTTTAATTCAGATCATGGTCCCGGCAATCCTAAGCACCCTACCTTAGATTTTGCACTGAATCTCAGTAGAACTCTGGACATTCTTCCAGTAGTGCAGAATTGGGACCAGCAGTACACCAAATACACGACAAAAAGTTGGTGTTCTTATGCTCGCATCATGTATTTGGGAAGTACCTCGAACGGAGAGAATTGCATTTCACCGATGGATAGTCTGTCTCCCATGTCTACTCGCTCTCCTTCTCTGCAACGACGTCATGGGACAAGTCCAAGCTCCACAAGATGAACCCCAGGGTAGAAGTCACAGTGAGTTTGCATCGCAGCTTGTCACGCCGAACGCCTTACGCGCGCCGGGAAAGGCTCAGCACGCTGTCGACAAGGCTTTAAAAGCGGTTCTCCATCACGACTCACAAGATGCAGCAAAGGAGCTGGAACGTGCTCTCGCCATTTATCCCGACTACGCCACAGCATTAACCCTCCGTGCAATACTGAATATGACGAGGGATCCTGTCACCGCAACCACGGATCTCGAGCATGCGATTCGCGCTGATCCTACCTATGGCGTTGCCTATGCGGTGCTCGCATCCATCTACAACGACTCCCAGCAGCCTGCAAATGCTCTAGTCAACGCCAATAAAGCTCTTCAATTTCTGCCTGAGGCCTGGCCCGTGCACTACGAGACGGCTCGTGCGCTCTTTTGTCTGCATCGAAACGAACGAGCTCTGCAGGAGATTAATGAAGCAATCAGGGGTATATCTCGTGATGCAAACGCCGGGGCTGGGAGTCGCGCGACCGTCCACTATTTACGCGGCATCATTCTTATCAATCAGCATGAACTCAGCGAGGCAAGACGTGAGTTAAAAGAAGCCATTAAAGAAGAGCCTACCGGCAGCCTCGCACAACCCTCGAATCAGCTTCTTGCGCGATTAAGTTCGACGGAAAACCGTTGAGAGTAAGGAGTCTAGCTAAATTTCGTAGCTCTGCCGGTTCACGAGCCAGGCGAGCTGCGGCTGGTTTCGCGAGAAATAAATCATTGAACCTGACAGCTTTGAAAAGTAAGAGCGACAATCAACTCTTTGATCTTTAAGTCGAACAGTCCAGTTATCTGGCAATCTGGCAATTTTGTTAGTTCTATCCCACCCGCGTTTTCTCTACGCTAACCTGACGCACGAAGGTAAGAGCGTTGCCGAGGTCCGAATCAATTGCCTCTTCGCTTACGATCCTGGAGTTCTTCACCCGGGATTGGAATCCGCGGATGGCGGAGTGAGTTTGTCGTTTACGCTCAAACAGCCCTGCGCAAATCAAAGCTGATCGTTCTCACATCAGTGTTGCTCTCCAGAATGTTCATGGTGGCCCAACCATGGACGCCAATTTGTGTTAGAGAGACCGGAGAGGTTTCTTCAGACAATGCTGCCGCAGCCAATAATGGCTTCGATACGGCGACCTCCCGGGAAGTCAATCATCAGTGGTCATCTCGATCCTGCAAACACGCGGATTCTGGCTCCGCAGACGATGAAGATAAGGCCGAGACGGCCAGTGCGAGCGCGGTGGATCCGCTGATCAAATCTCAGCCGCCGAAGCCGCCTCGTTTCTATCTGAGAAAGGCGTTGCTGCAATCGTTCGAATACTTGATGATACAGCATGCATTTCGAGTTGCCGACGATCCTTCATTGCGGTATTCGCTGGCGCATTCACCTTTTGTCCACAATTGGTTTGCTTCTTACAAAGGGTACAACCTGAAAAGGTGGAGCGACGGAGACGATTTCCTTGTGAACGACGTTGGGCATCCTCTGCAGGGAGCGGTGGCAAGTCGGATCTATTTACAGAATAGCCCTCCAGCGGATACTGTCGCCATCGGACAGAATCGCAGGTACTGGATAACCAGGCTAAAGGGAATGGCTTGGGCAGCGGCGTTTGAGGTGCAATGGAAAGTCGGTCCTTTGAGTGAAACTAGCATCGGAAACGCCGGAGGGTGGTTGTATGTTCCAGGCTGCGGATATTCTCGCACATGTCTGAATAATCCAAGGTATCCGGGTGGCCCTACCAATAACACTGGACTATCGGACTGGATTGTCACGCCAATTGTTGGCACCGGATGGGTCGTACTTGAAGATGTGTTGGATAAGTACGTCGCTGCAAGAATCGGAACAAAACATCGAATCTTTGGCAACATGATCTTGCGAACTGCTCTTGAACCGAGCCGCAGTTTTGCAGGATTATTCATGGGTAAACTTCCGTGGCAAGTACCGAATGAAGGGTTGCACCTCGCAGCACCTGAGAAGAAGCAAAATGGTCGTGTAGAAGAAGGCGACGAAACGTGGAAGACCCGTCGGCGAAGCATCGGCGTTCACTACGTAAACATCAGCTTACCCGGGTTCCGAAATGACTGCAGTGGGTGTCGCGAGCCGAGCCGAGGAGTCGGCATAGGCTATGGATTTAGAATCGCTAACTCTCTGTTCTTTGACAGCGAGATCAACTACTTTCCACGTCATGAAAGCAAAGGCCGGCCGAGGTTGGAAGGACTATTTGGCGCCAAAATCGGGCACCAGGGAAAGAAATGGGGAGTATTCGGTAAGGTTCGTCCCGGCTTTCTCTACTACGATGAAACGTGGACTGGCGGATGGCTCCCAAAATTCGACAGCCTTAGCCGCTTCGCATTGGATTCGGGTGGAATAGTGGAAGTGTATCCTTCACGTCGATCTACTCTAAGATTCGATCTCGGCACAACGCTAATTCGTTATCTGCAAGATTATCCGAACCCTCGTCTCTCTCCGCTTGGGAGCTTGCAGTCGCCGCAATATTATGTCAATCAAGGAAATCTCCAGATTTCCAGCGGCTATGCGATTCGCTTTTGAGCATCGGACCTACTTCACAAGACCGTGCAGCGGCCGCAGCAATGCTTTCTGTTCTCAGATAAGTCTCTCGATAGAGCAGTCTGCGTTGATAAATGGTTTTCCTGTAACATGTGACAGGGTGCCAGCCCCACGCCATCGAAGCAATATAACTGGATGAAGAGATCTCTGGGCAGTTTCATCCTATTCACAATTCTCACAACCGCATGCTCTATGTGGGGCCAGGGTGGCTTTGAGCTGACACCTACAATTGGTTACCGATTTGGCGGAAACATCGAATTAAATAATCAAGCTCTTAACCCTACAGTTCGCAAACTCGAAATTGAGAGCAATCCAGCTTATGGCGTGGCACTCAACCATGGAGTCCATGACAACATTCAGGTGGAGTTTGAATGGAGCAGGCAGGATACACACTTGAATGGCCGATTGCGGGCAGTCAACACGTCAGTCAGGCTGTTTGGAGCATACGTTGATCAATACCACGTAAACTTTATTTTTCATCCGGCGGATGATGGTGCCCATACGCAGCCTTTTGCGGTGGTTGGACTGGGCGCTACGACACTTAGTCCTCGAGCTGCGTTCTCGAGCAGAAGCGAATTTTCTTTCGAATTGGGTGCAGGAATCAAACACTACTTCGCGCCTCATTTCGGACTGAGGCTCGAGGCAAAGTGGACCCCGACATATCTCCATTCCAATGAGGAGTGGTTCTGTAACGGCTTCGACCAGTGCTTTTCCGTGTCAGATCCTGTCTATGCCCAACAGGGTCAAATAAGCTCAGGCATAATCTTTCGATTCTGACGAAACCTCAAGAGGGTTGCGGAACCTACAGAATGGCAGCGTGGTTTCGGGGGAGGGCACAAAGGGCCTGAAGGGAGACTGCCTCGACGAAGTGGCATCTACTTCGCCGACCGCAGGTCCCCTCAGGAGTCGCTTCCTGGTGACTCACAATATTTCCCGCAATGGGAACGAGCAACTGACAAAAATGCCAGCGAATGGCAGTCTGGAAGTACGTTGCGAAAACTAGGATTCATTCGCCATAGCACCAGTCCACCTTAGCATGGCGCAATCAACACAGACCCATGGAACGTTTGCGCTCAGCTCTCTCAGTGTGAAGAACCAAACACCACACTGTGGGCACAAATGGGCTTTATAGGGGGTTTCAACTCGCATCAACAAAGAGGCCGTCTCCTCACTGCAAACAGAGCTTAGCTATTCTCGCAAGGTCAGTCGTTGCCCTTGAACACCATTAACGTCGATAGGTGACGATCGGAGCAACTAGTTCTTCTGAGGGGGAAAGTCTTTCAGCAGCTTCACTACCGCCTTATCGATCAACTGCAGCGACTTCGACTTTTGCTCGACGTCCAATTTAACTTTCACAGTGCCACTCCAGACTATTTTGTTAGCTGCACGATCAATGAAGTCAAGCCGAAGCGTTCCCTCTGGAATGTAAATCGCTCCAGAAATTAAATAACCAGTAGCGCCGGTCCACATCGTCGCATCGAATGCCGGGGGCGGACCACTAAGTGTCGGGGTAATCGGTGTTCCCGCTGGTCGGTTGAGTCCATACTCGGCTCCGCCTTCGGGAATCAGAATTAAGTCTCCATCGCTGTGAATCCTGGAAAAGCCTTTTGAGTTAAGTTCGTGGTCAATTGATCCAACGATGGAGGCGTACAGCAACGGACGACTTGGTTGAATTCCAGGGTCCGCGACCGTATAGCTCTTGTAGCGCGAGAAATCCACGCTTTTGTCGAATCCGACTTGCACCTTCTGGCCAAACGCCACGGGAATAAACAGAGTAATCGCATATAAGCCTATCCACAGTTCTCGCCTCTGGTGAAAGCTCATCGTGAGATCCCCCCCCACCGAGAAGAATCGTTTTTGCCCAGTGCGAGCAGAGCGGCCTTCTCCACAGACACGTTATGCAAAATCAGCAATCTAAACACCTGTCAGTAGTAGAAGCTTGGTCGTCCTAGCAGTTTTGCTAGTACTCCACCCGAAATGAGCAAATGTACGCTGACTCGGAAAACTCGAAGGAGCTAGATTTCGATGAAGAAAATTACTCTGTGCGGATTTGCCATAACGCTCGTCTTTGCCTTAACGACAAGTTTTACTTTCGCTGATGACGTCAGGAGCATTAAAGGACTGATTACCAAGCGTACTGCCGATGCAATCACAATCCGTGCCTCGGACGGCACCAGCCAAGCGATCACTCTCACCGATGATACGAAGGTGCAATCCCCGAAAGGTTTAGGCCTCCGCAAGGAGGAAATGTCATGGACCAGTCTGATTCCTGGGCTAAAGGTGAGCGTCAAAGGTGTTTCTGACACATCGGGAAATTTTGTCGCCACAGAAATCAAATTCAACAAAGACGACTTGCAAACTGCCAGCATGATTCAGGCAGGTCTTACGCCGACTGAAGAAAAAGTGGCAACCAACGCGGAAAATATCTCCGCGAACAAGGAAGGGATCGCGGCAAACGCGGAGAACATATCCCTGAATTCTGCGAATATCGCAAAGAATAAAGCTCAGATCGCAAGTAACCAGGAAGAAGTGAGCCGCAGGTTCGAAGAACTAGCCGACTATCAAGTGAAGAACCAGGCGACGATTTACTTCGAGTCGGGAAAATCTGCGCTTGGTACCGACGATAAGAATGCGCTGGCTCAACTTGCAGCCGAAGCCACGAAACTTTCTGGATACATCATTGAAGTTCAGGGATTCGCCGATTCCACCGGAAATGCGGCTGCCAATCAGAGTTTGAGTAAAGATCGAGCTTACGCTGTAGTCAACTATCTCATGCAGGACGCGAACGTGCCGCCTCGACACATTGTCTCTCCCGGAGCAATGGGCATTTCCAATCCAGCCGCCTCAAATGAAACTACACACGGAAGATCGCAGAACCGCCGTGTGGAAGTGAAAGTCATGGTTAACAAGGGGATTTTGGCAGCAAAGCAGTAATTTAGGACAGCTCGGAGATGTTCTCGCTTCGACGAGATCCGCTGGGATTTCATTTGATAGTTCGCGAGCATGTACATTGCGATGATTTCTACTGAGTTCAAAGCGTCCGATCGCACTCTCCTAGTCCGCTTCGTACATGGCTATGTGTCGAATGCGGATGTTGCGGAGGACATTGCTCACGATGCCTTGCTGCGAGCGCAAAGATTTGAATGGCGAGGAGAGGCAACGTTCACAACATGGCTGTACAAGATTGCGAAGAACTTGTGTGTCGACTATTACCAACGCAAGCATCGCCGGCTGAAAAATGCAGGTCTGGAGTTTGCTGATGTAATTCAGGATCCTCAGCCCTCGATTCTGGACGAACTCCAAGCCTTGTCGATGAGGGAGCAGGTGCGCAGAGCGATTGCGTTGTTATCAGAAGCCGATCAGGAGATGATCAAGCTCCGTTACTACGATGGCTTGCGATTTCACCAGATCGCGAAGATACAGGGAGAGAAACTATCTACGGTAAAGAATCGGATGACGCGTGTGAAAGCGCGCCTGAAAAATAAATTGCTGAATTAGTCTGCACTCTTCCTCTTGCTCAGGGACCATTGTGGCGTTCTCAGGGTCAGGGCTCCGTTGGCTTCCAAACGGAACTTGGCCTTTTCAGCGAGGGTCGCGATTCTAAAACGTGTCAGCTCCCGCAATTTTGCCAGATGCCGTCAGTTACTGTTCTGACCTATAACCGCTCGATAGAGAGCAATGAAATTCAAGATCGAGCATTCAATCTTTCGTGGTTTGGTGGCGATCGTCTGCAGTGTTGCGCTCGTATCGACGGACACCTTCGCATATTCGTTTCCGTCCGCGACAATGGCAGCCGAGGAAGCGCCAGGGAACAAGATTCCCGCAGAGCAGTTAGATTCACTTGTGGCTCCAATTGCGCTCTATCCTGACCCATTGCTGGCACAAGTACTGGCAGCTTCAACCTATCCTCTAGAGATCATCCAGCTGCAGCAGTGGTTAGGTAAGAACAAGAATCTCAAAGACAAGGCTCTTGCGGATGCGGTTGCAAAGGAGCAGTGGGATGCCAGTGTGCAAGCTCTCGCCGCTCTGCCCGAAGTCGCCAACCGTCTGGCGAACGATATCCAATGGACCACGGATTTGGGCAACGCCTTTCTAGCGCAACAGGCCGACGTAATGGACGCCGTTCAACGCATGCGAAAGAAGGCACAGGACAAAGGCACACTGAAATCTACCGAGCAGCAAACTGTTGAGACCAGAGTCGTCGAAAAGAAAGAAGTAATCGTCATCGAGCAGGCCAATCCACAGATTGTCTACGTACCTTCTTACGATCCTGTTGTTGTGTGGGGCCCTCCGTATTACTACCCTTATCCACCGATTTATTATCCGACCGGATACTACGCTGCAGGCTTAGCCCTCTCTTTCGGAGTTGGAGTAATGATGGGCGCTTTTTGGAGCGGAGGTTGGGGATGGGGTTGCGGATGGGGTGGAAACAACGTTTACATAAACCACAACAATAACTTCAATCGCAACACGAATATCGGCGGCGGGAACCGCAACAACATAGGCGGCAATCGCCCAGCGCAGTTGCCTGGCGGCGACCGTGGAAACCTCGGCAATCGTGGGAATCGTCCGTCTACCCTTCCAGCCGGCGGCCAGAGTGCGAGAAGCAATTGGCAACATAACCCCGCTCATCGCGGTGGGACTCCTTATCGAGACAGAGCTACTGCTGATCGATTCGGTGGTCTTTCCCGCGGAGACTCACTGGCTCGTCGCCAGACCAATGCCCGTCAGCAGCTTGGTCGCCAGGGCGGCAACATTTCCAGCTTCCGGTCGGGAGGTAGCGGTTTTGGCGGCGCCGGTGGCAGCGGACTCAATAACCGTGGTGGTTTGGGCGGAGGATCCTTAGGAGGCGGTCCGGACCGCATTGGAAGCCGCGATCTGTCGCGCAGCGGTGGAGGGAATCGCGACGCGTTTGGAGGCGGTACTCGCGGCTATGACGGATCGAATGCGCGCAACAGCAGCAGTCGCGGTTCATCCAGTTTTGGATCGCGCAGTAGTGGAGGATTCAGTCGGGGTGGCGGCGGCTTCAGAGGCGGTGGTGGGCGGCGCAGGTAACTGACGTCCTCCTTTGAAACTAGAACGGCAATTGCTGGAGCATAGAAATGACTTCGACGTTTCGAAACATCAGTCTCTTTGAGGTAGCTTGCATTGTTATCACCTGTGCCAGCTTGTCTCTCCTGATTACGTCCGCTTCTGCGCAGGGGGCAGCGTCCAAAGCAATCGTTGCAGCAAGCTCCAGCGGCGCCTTGGCAGAAAAGTTCGACACTCCGCAGCAAGCTGTAGATGCATTAATCACGGCGGCCGAGAAGTTCGATGTGGACACCATCACGACGATTTTCGGTGCCGACGGCAAAGACATTGTACTCACGGGCGAAACGGCACAGGATCGACAACATGCTGCCGATTTCGCAGCTGAGGCACGGGAAAAAGAAAATATCTCAGTAGATCCCAGAAAAGGAAACCGGGCATTCCTCCTGGTTGGCAACGAAGACTGGCCCTTTCCTGTACCCCTCGTCAGGAAAGAAGGGAAGTGGTTCTTCGACGCCGAGGCTGGCCGACAGGAGCTTCTTTTTCGTCGAATCGGCGCAAACGAGCTTGATGCGATTCAACTCTGTCACGGCTACGTCGAGGCGCAGCAAGCTTATGCTCTCGAGCCGCGCGAGGGTTATGCCGTGAACCAATACGCGCAGCGCATCGTAAGTACTCCCGGAAAACAGGATGGATTAGCCTGGCAGAATGCCGACGGTACATGGGGCGGTCCGGTAGGAGAAAAAATTGCGCGAGCTATTGAACAGGGTTACACGCCTGGCTCGGAGTACCACGGATATTACTTCAAGATTCTGAAGGGACAGGGGCCCGCGGCGCCGCTCGGGGAAATGAACTTTGTCGTTAAGGGAATCATGATTGGAGGATTTGCTCTCGTAGCTGCGCCCGCGCATTATGATGTGACTGGAGTAAAAACCTTCATTGTTAGCCACGACGGAGTTGTGTACGAAAAGAACCTTGGCCCCAATACCGTCGATCAATTCACGAAAATGGAACTCTTCAATCCGGATAAATCCTGGACGCCAGTCCAGGAAGGAGAAAAGCAAACTCCATCTGAATCGGCATCCATCTCTCAAAACTAACTGCTTCCTACGTGTGTGACAGACTCCATTTTGGCTGGCAACGGCCCAACTGTCACAGGAAGACGCGTCGCTGCTTGCTCTGCAGCACGGTTCAAATCGCCGCTCTTTGCTAATGTAGCAAGTAAGTAAGCTCTAACGAGTTGCATTCCAGGTTGTGGAGTCATTGGTTGCGGTTTCCATTCCGAAATTCTCTTTTGTTCTGCTTGACGTTCATGATCGTTCCTGCCACGCCGTTATCGCGGGCGGCAGAGACCACCTCGACACAGGCCATCGACTACCGTTTGCGCCTGTTTCACGCTCACACGGGCGAAAGGCTGGATATTGTGTACCGCCATGGCAATACCTATGATCCAGATGCCGTCGCGCAACTCAATCACTATTTGCGCGATCACCGAACAGGTACGGAACATGACTACGATCCAAGAGTCTTTGATCTGCTGCACGATTTGACTGCCGCATTGGGACGTCCAGATACAGAAATTGACGTTCTGTGTGGATATCGCACGCCGTGGAGCAACGAGTATCTACGAAAGCACGGGCATGCCGTCGCCCTGCATAGTTTGCACATGAGGGCGATGGCGATCGACATCCGCGTGCCTGGCGTTCGCACTTCCAAACTCCGCGATACCGCGCTGGTTTTGCATCGCGGAGGCGTCGGTTACTATCCAACTTCGCAGTTTGTCCATGTGGATGTGGGTCGCGTGAGACGCTGGTAGCGTTCGTTGTCCTTTATGGATAGGGATAGCCTTTAGCCAGAGCCTGGGCGAGCTTGGCATCGTGTCCATAAATGTCCTCGTAAAAGTGAACCTCGTTGTTGTCGTATGCGAGCGCGGTTCCGTACACGATGAATACCGGCACCCGCTGCGAAAGGGTCACAGTAACGTTATCGGGGCCGTTCATCATTCCTTCTTGTACGCGCTCGAGCGTCCAGCCCGGATTGTTACGCAGAACCCATGCCGCGAGCTCAGCCGGTTTTTCCACGCGGATGCAGCCGTGACTGAAATCCCGGCGTGTGCGCCCAAATAGGTCCGGCGCGGGTGTGCTGTGCAAGTAGACGTTGTATTCATTTGGAAACATCAACTTCACCAGTCCGAGAGCATTCGTTGTGCCCGGCTTTTGCCTCACTGTCAATTTGCCTGCCTGGAGTTGCGCGAGAACATCATCGGAAATGGTTCCGGAGGTGACAACTTTTCCGCCACTCGTGGTCACTTCATAGTTCTTCTTTGCAACGTAGTCTCGATCGCGCTTGATTGCTGGAATGATTTCGCTGCGAAGGATACTTGGCGGAACGTTCCAATACGGGCGCAGAACCACGAAGGTCATGTCGCGGCTGAAAACGGGCGTCTGGGTCCGCAACGCTTTTCCCACCACAACGCGCATGTCGAAGCTGACCTTATAACGCCGATCCAGAACGCGCAGACGAAAATCGGGAACGTTGACGATGATAGGAGGGCCTGAGAAATCGCTCGGCAACCAACGCCAGCGTTCGAGTGTCAGTTGCAATTGGCGTATGCGGTCTGACAGGGGGACGTTAAGTTGCTTGATTGTGGCCGATCCAAGTCGGCCGTCAGCATCAAGACCATGACGGCGTTGAAAGCGCTTCACTCCTTCTGCCAACTCACCGTCGTAAAGAAGATGATCGGTGGGCCCGGTGCCAGGTGGCAGATCTCCAATGAGACGTAGAAGGCGCACGAGTCGCCCCAAACCTTCATAGTGTTGGCCTCGCTCAACTGGTCTAATGGGAACTGGAAGCTTCTCGCCATCATCCTGACGCGCAAATTCTAGATATCTTGACAATGCCTGCTCTGTGCGGCGGTATCCAGGGAATGGTGGCTCGACGCCATCTAGCAACGTAGCAACGTCTGTCGCAGGCAACAAACGTTCACGGACAAAATGCGCCAGATCATACTTCTTGTGCTCGACTTCCAGGCCGAAGTTGAAGTGCTGAGGATTGATACGCCCGATGTGAAGGTCGGAGACGTAGCGCATCGTACAGACCGTAAGGGCAACGTCGAAAGCGGCAAGGTCAGCATCGGAGTTGCTCAGTGCTCGGGTTCGACTCTCCCATCGCGAAGCGTCGTAATCCTCAGGCTCTAAGCCTTTTTGACCAGCATCCTGAAAGCGCTTAATCATCAAGGTGGCTTGAGGCGTAGGGACATTTCCATGAAGCCATAGAGGCGCGTACCCAGCAGGTTCGTAGATGTTCTGAAGCCAGACGCGATAGTCGCTAAAGCGAGACCATCGCATGCTGTTGAGGATACCGGCACTGACTATGGTCTGAATTCGTACGGGTGTTTGTGCGCACGCCAAGATGCTCAAGGCGGCGATGAGAAAGATTTGCCTGGAGTAATCGCGCAATCTGCCGGAATGGTCCAGCAGTTTCATCGTCCGGATCTTTGCCTAAGCAGATCCGTCAGGCGTACTATTGACAACCTGACAGTTAGGAATATTAGAACTTGCGATTTGCGCCAATTCAATAAGTCAATCATCGAGGATCGCCACTCAGCTGATCAGCTTGCACGGGTTTATCCGGAAGTTATTGCGCTGCACCAAGCAGGGATACTGGCAGATTTTGCAGTCAGAAACGGAGCATGTTTCCGGTATCAAGCGTGAGACAAGGGGCATTTGTCTGATACGAGACAGGTTGCTGGACGTGCTCGAATCCTTCCTCCTCCCGCGTCCCTTTCTGCTTGTTCCCTATCCTTGGTAATCATCGGCGGTTACATCAGTAAGGCAGGAGTTTTCGGTATTTCGGCCAACAATAATGATGGGCCACCAGAATCTCTCTTCCATGAGATTACGCATCATAGTGGCGGACGACAATCCGCAAATGTTGCAGCAGCTCGTATCGCTGTTGCAGACAGAGTTCGACGTTGTCGCCACCGCCGCAGACGGTGCTGCTGCGAGGGAATGCATCCAGCGCTACAAGCCTGATGTAGCTGTCCTGGATATAGTGATGCCGCAAATCAATGGAATTGAATTGACGAAGCAGTTGTCGGCGAACGGTTATTCCACGCGCATCGTTATCTGTTCGATCGAGAACGATCAGGAAACGATTGAGGCCGCCTGCAAGGCGGGCGCGGCAGCTTACGTTTTCAAGCCTCGAATCGCCAGGGATCTCATCGCTGCTGTGAAATCAGCAGCCGGCGGCGGACACTTCAACTCTGCTGAATAAAACCACTGAAATCAGACATTTCTCCGGGTTCAAACCTGATTTTCGGTCACCTCCTTGCTGACGATGACGCAAGCCGGCAACCTACATTGCTGCTAAAACGATTTAACAAGGCCGTTTTTACAAAATTTCTCAACGAAAATCCCTTTTTGGGAGTATGCTGTCACATTCTTGAGGCAGTGCACATTCAAGAGAATGAAAATTGAGTCTTGAGGAGAGATGGCCAGCGCCCCCCACTCTTTCTTCTCGCCTGAAGAGATTTTTTCAACCTCAAGAGGCGAGGTTCGGCAGCGAGTCGATTTCGCTGCTTCACCATACCTGCGTCTTCCTCTTTTCGCGCTGGGTAGCGCCATCTCCTATTATTTGGGAACCGAGATCGGCTATCTGTTCACGCCGAGCAATACCCCGATCGGCACGCTATGGCCCCCAAACGCAATTCTGCTGGCGTGGTTGTTACTCGTTCCGGTTCGAATTTGGCCGGCGCTGCTGCTCGGCGTAGTTCCCGCTCATTTCATTGCGCAGTTCGGCAACGGTGCGCCGCCGAGTGCGGCAATTGGATGGCTCTTCGGGAATGTAGGAGAAGCCCTGCTCGGAGCCGTTTGCATAAGAGCCTTTGCAAAGCGAAAGCGAGTATTCGAGAGCCTGCGCGGTCTCGTTGCCTTTCTGTTGTTCGGTGTGGTTCTGGCGCCGCTCGTGACCTCGTTCCTGGATGCAGCAGTTGTGGTGTTAACTCGCCAGGCGAACAACTATTGGTTGCCCTGGACCACTCGCCTGTCCTCTAACATGGTCTCGGAACTCATATTTGTCCCGATGATCGTGCTCATTGGGCAACGAAAACTTTCGTCCATCAGAACTTTCACGATCGCTCGATGGATAGAGGCAGCTTTGCTGGTGTCGGGAATTGTGCTTGCCATGTGGCTGGTTTTTGGGGCGCAGAATCCGGTGAGCAGCATTCCGGCTTTGATATGCCTGCCGCTACCGTTCTTCCTGTGGGCTGCGCTCAGGTTCGACCTGAGCATGCTGAGTAGCACGTTATTGGTGGTCGCTTTGTTCTCGCTCAAGACCGCCATTAACGGTAATGGTCCCCTCCATCGAGCATCGATCGCCGAGAACGTTCTTCTTCTCCATTTTTTCTATCTGGCTGCCTGTATCCCCTTGGTTTTGTTAAAAGGCTTTCGATTGGAGCAGTGTCGCGCTTTAGCGTCGACAACAGCAACCAGGTCTCGGTTGATCGGCTGGGAAGAACGAGAGCGTTACCGAGTAAGCCGCGAACTCCATAACGGCATCGTCCAGCGGCTGGCATTAATCGCAGTGGAAGCGGATCGTTGGGTATCTGGAGCCCATGTTCCTCGGGACACCGATGTGCAGACGCTTTGCGAGGAAGTAAAACAGGTCTCTCAGGCGGCTCGTGATTTGTCAAATGAGGTTCATCCTTTCATTCTGGAGTACGCAGGTCTTGAGGCATCGCTTCGAAGCCTGTGCCGTCGCATGGCGAGAGACAGTCGCGTGGACGTTCGTTTTGCTGGTACTACAGCACACGGAAGCGAGAGGCTTGGAATGGATGTCTCACTCTGTTTGTATCGAGTAGCAGAAGAGGCTCTTCAGAACGTGGAAAAGCACAGTCGAGCGCGAACAGCGACTGTAGAGTTGAAGATCGAAGAAAGAAATGCGGTCCTGCGGATCCTGGATGATGGAGTGGGTATCACGAGTGAGGGAAGCTTCACCCCCACAGGTGGACTTCAGCATGTTCGCGAGGCCGTCACAGTGCTGGGAGGTCATTTAGACATAAACTTTGAACACGGTACCACGATCACGGCCACACTCCCGATATAGGTGAATTGCTTCAGCGAGATGTAAGCCGCTACACAAGTTATCCTTCCTTGTAGTTCAGCAATAGTGCCCCGATTAGCATGAAACAAATCGGCCAAATGTGGGCTGGTAGCCTGGTCTCTCCGCGGGGAAGTCGCAATTCGAGCCATCTCGTGCAACCTGCAACAACTGCCAAAATCGCCAAAGGCGTATGACTTAGCTCAGCGAGCACTTGCTCTTGTGAGTTTTGCAGTGCGTGCGTATGCGTAAGTAGAAGGGCTCCGCCAATTACGCATACGGCTGGAAATACAAGAGGCGCAAAAGCAAATCGCGTTTTATTTCGTTGCACCCGCCACTCGAATACAGCGAATGCAACCACCATTACTGCGGCGGCACGATGCTGCAGAACTTCAACCTGATCAAAACTTTCCCAGAATCCATTCGGGCCAAGTGGCCAGTTTTCAGGATCAGCTCTCATAAAAATGAATATCGCAATCGCCAGGAATATGAGCGGCCAGTGACAGGTCACGCTCAATCTCTTTGTGCGCGAGAGCAGCGCTAACAGACCCATTACGACGAGCATGAGCCCGATCCAGTTGTGGTTGTACTCCGACCATGCTATATCGGCAGGAGTATTCGGGGAAATCACGTTTGCAGGCTGCATGTTTGCGTTGATCGCAGCCTCAGTTCTGCCTGAGAGTTGCGCCAGGTGTCTTGTCGCTGGAGAGATATCTCTCAATTCCGGTGTCTTCAAGCGCGGCCAAGTAGGTCGCATTCGGGCCCACACTGCGCTCAGGCTGACGCGATCGTTTCGCAAGTCAATCGCCGGCGGTTGTGAGGTCAACGATGCTGCCGTTAAAAATACTGTAATCCCAATGACGAATTCCGCCTCAACACACCGTTTCAGCCGAGCAGGAAGTTGGGCAGGACAGAGTCTCGAGATTGACTCTTTGTTAACTGCTCCGAGCGTTATGAGTGCGAGAAAGAACAATGCTTTTGCCGCAAGCATAACTCCATAGGAAGTTCCATAGATTGCATTTAGCCTATCGACATACTTAAAGGAAGCCGCAAGCCCACTGATTCCGATTACCAATACGCTGGTGAACGCAATCGATGAAAATCTTTTTGCATAGATCCAGCCGACCTCAGGCGGTGCGGCAGATACAGCCACGTGCAGGTACGGAAGGCCGCCGATCCAAGCTCCTGCAGCTGCCAGATGCAGCGTAATAAACAGGATCAATGCGATTCGGCCGTCCATGCGTGCGAAAGCGTGATTGGTCATCACGGTCGAGCCAAGGGCGACGAAGGAAAGCAACAGCAGCGGCCAGAGTCTGCGCCGCAAAGCGAGTGAGCATGGAACTGCTAGCAACGCTGCAGAGATGCCGATGAATGCTGCTAATGTGAAGTTCGCTCCCATGAGATCCGCGATAGATAAACCATCCCGAATCAGTGCGCGGCAGTTGATAAGCAAGCAGCAAGCGTGGGCTGCTGCGAGAAAAATGGCGGATGCGCGCAATAGACGCAAGCATTTGGTCCTGGCCGTATCGGATTCCGCCAATGAGAAAGAATCAGTTGACCTTCTAAGGGCCAGGCAAAGAAAGATTACGCCGCCAAAAAACAAGGACTGGAATATGAGAATGGCGGCACGCAGAACGACTGCCAGATAGGCAAAGACGGCGGCCAGCCGATCGACGCTCCACATCGAATCACTTCACAGCAAACGGTATGTCGCCTTGTGTGATGTGTCCATCAGAAGCCAGCACCTGCCATTTCAAATCGTAATGGCCGGGCGGCAAATCGGAGACATCGGCGGCAACGACGTCTGCCGGTTCTTGCGACCTGAGCTTCAGAGCTTCAAATGAGCCGCCGGGGAAGACAAGAGCCAGGCGAGAGCGACTGGCGTCAACTCGCACATTGAAGCGAAGCTTCACGATCCCCAGATGACCGCCAATGATGGCATTCCGAGCCGGGGTGGATTCAAAGAGAACGGCGTGTGCCATTAGTTGACTAACGCATGCAACGGAAACGAACACAATAGTAAGTAGTGTCTGTCGGCGCTTGTGATATCTGATGATCATAATAACTGCGTGTTAATCAAATTATTTGCGATCGGCACTTCTATAACGACTGACAGAATTAACAGTTTTAGTCAACGTAAGTTACTGTGATTAATTTAAGCACTTCTACAAGCCTGCGGGTTTGTACAAACCAGGAGGACATCGATGCCCGCCTACTGGATGCGTAGAACAATATTGTTTGCCGTATTGTCAGCCGGAGTATTAGAATCACCGAGGTCTCTCGGGCAAGTTGTTGTAGTCGGCGGTACTGCGACTACAGCTATCCATGGAACGCCAGTCGGCTTTGCCCAAAGCCCTCTGATCGCAACTCCAGACATTGCATTGCCGGGTAGCGGAAATGCAGTAGGTGCCCCGCTCTCAACTGCGGCAGCAAACGACAGTAGGACTTCTTTGGGACCATCGGTTCACAACCCGAATGGCCCGGCACTTCTTCCAATCACCAACTATTCAACTGTGTCTAGTCCTTCGGCAATTCCAGTCGCACCGAACAGCGATGAAGGCGCTTCGTCATCCGGAGTCATATTTGAAAATGGGCTTCAGCGTTTTGAATCTGGTTTGTCGGAACCCACGAATCGTGCGCGCAGCGTGGCTGAGATCGCTGCGGTCTATCGTCGACAACATGAAAAGGCGGCGCGGAGCTTCAATAACGACACTATTGCTGAAATGAATGCACGAACACTTCGCAACGGAGGTTCAGAGCTTCCGCCAGTTAGCCTGGCGCGTTTTTCTCCGCCGTCAGGCGATCGAGGGTTGTTAATCGCGCAGAATCATGATTCAAGGTTACCGCAGAGTGATGTGGACGAATCGATAGCCGCGCAAAGGTCCGTTCAGCAGGTGGACTCAGCAGCAAACGACAAGATCCCGCAAGCAACCAGTCAAAAACTGCCGGAGGTCGGGTATACGCGTGACGAAAGCGCTCGTACAGCGGCAGCCGTAAACAGCGCTGACGAAAACAAGACGCCTGCGAGAAAATCGCCAGCGTGGTTTCAGTTACCGGTGCTCATCCTACTCGCAGGTCTCGGTGTTACTGGAGTGCTGTATTGGCTGAAGAGATGGTGAATAGTCTTTGCTGAGGTGGTCAGATGGGGAGTCGCCTGTCGCTGCGGCGGCGATATTAGGCACTTTCTTCAAACGCACTAGATGATTCCAGGTATTTTACAAGGAGGACTTCATTGCCCTTCTCACTGTAAATCAGATCATCCACCAGGCTCTTCGCCATCATCAAGCCAAAACCTCCACCCCGAAGCCCGCGAGCTTCGCGAATGGACAAGTGTCGAAGCGGATCATCCGGTGGATTTGTGATAGCGGAGTGTTGGATCTCCTCCAACGAAAATCCCTCTCCTGGATCCTTAACGCGGCACAAGACCATATGTCGCGCCCGGACGTACGAGATTTCCACGTACTGTGTTGGATCGAAGCTGCCACCATACTCCATCGCGTTGAGGAGCATTTCGCGAAAGGCTATCCCAAGTTGCTGGCGTTCAGTTTCGGGGAGATCAGTAATTTCATGCAGGAACTGAAGTATGCGATCGGCAGTGCCTAAATCACAGCGTGCCGCGATTCGGATCCACTCGGGGGTTGCAGCTAGTACTTCGATTCCATCATCCCAGCATGCCTCTTCAGCTGCCCGATGCAGGATCGTTTCCAGCGAAATGGATGAAAACGGTTTGGAAAAATAACTGAAGGCGTATTCACGCATGCAGGCGATCACGTCCGACGGCGTCTTGTCATCAGTCAAGATGATGAGGCGCGTGTGCGGCCGCAATGCTCGAATCTTTCGAAGGAGCTCTAAATCTGCGCGGCCTGATGTGTTTGCACCTGTAACCACAAGATCGAAAGGTCGACTTCTAGTTGCTGCAAGAGCCGAAACGTTGTCTGGCATTCGGTGTATTTCCCATCCCGGCAAAGCTCGCGCCAGCAGTTGCGAAAGTTCGGGATCTGGGCCAATTGCCAGCGCAGTCTTAGTTTGGATTTCTGACGGATACAGGTGCATGTTCACAGCGTCCCGAATCGCAAGCTGTGTAAACACTGGCAGTTTTAGCAGCCCGATTTCTGTAATGGTGCCGCTAAGATTTCGGCGTGGTCAAATGGGCACATCCCGAGCTTGCAAGCCGCTTGGAGCCAACGCCGGCTACAGCTATGCTGGGCCGTAACGAACTTGCCCCAGTATTATTCAGAGGCCTCACGCAGCCAGAAATCACCTTTGTTCGTTCTTTCGCGTCACGACGAAAGTGCGAGCGGCGCGTTCTACTATCCACGGAAGGCGAGACAGCAAATCATTTGTTCATGCTGCTTAGTGGACGTGCTCGCTACTTCACTTTGACTGAAGACGGGCAAAGAGTCATTCTTCGTTGGATACTGCCTGGCGATGTTTTTGGCGCTATGGCTATCTTGCATGATCCCGATCAATACCTGGTCAGTACCGAATCGGTGAGAGATAGCGAACTTCTGGTCTGGAATCGAACGGATTTGCGACGACTCGTCATACGCTACCCTCGCTTGCTCGAAAACGTCCTGGCTATTGCAGCCGATTATTTCAGGTGGTATGTCACTGCCCATCTTGCGTTGATTTCTCACTCTGCTCAGCAGCGACTCGCACGGGTGCTGGTCCATCTTGCGAAGGATAGTGGTCGTCGAGAAGAAGACGGTATTGCCCTGGATATTACGAATGAAGAGCTCGCCGATGCAGCCCACATCACGAGATTCAGTACCAGCCGCTTACTCAGCGAGTGGCAGCGCAAAGGCTTCCTGACGAAGGGCCGAGGCAAGCTCATCCTGATCTCCCCAGACCACCTCTTCAGGTTCGGTCTTCAGCAAAATCCCAAGAGCTCCTCCGTCACAAACTCTCTCTAGCAAACAGTGCTTTCGGGCAACGACGCCAACGCGCGGCCCTTTTACCTTTTCTTCAGAGTGCGGATTTTTCTACTCGAATGGCATGTATCGCACTTGGGTCACATTGGCTGCGTCGTCTTGAACAACAACAGTCAATGACCGCCTGTGTAGCTGGGTGTGCACGATCTCCGGAGTGTGCGTGGGAACACAATCAAAGAAAATTTTGTTGGTTGACGACTTCATCCCTTGGCGGCAATTTCTCCGAACATTATTGAGTGTGACGCCTGAATGGCAGGTGTGTGGTGAGGCCGAGAACGGGATCGAGGCATTGGCAAAGGCGGAAGATCTCCACGCCGACCTTGTGCTTCTTGATCTCGATTTGCCCGACCTTACTGGCATTGAGGTCGCTAATCGACTGCGGCTCCTGGCACAGCCTCCAGCAATCGTGATTCTCACAGCAGACGCTTCACCGGATTTCGTGAAAGCTGCTATGGCGACAGGAGCTCTAGGATACCTTCTTAAATCGGAAGTGGTCGCCGAGCTTCTGCCCGCCTTGAAGGAGGTCTTCTCCGGAAAGAGGTTCATCAGTCCAGCAATACAGATGTAATCAACACTTGTCTATCTACGCGGGCAATCTTACTGCTGAGTGCTCAGTACAGATTCGCTGGATAACTTTCTTAACCCGCGCAGTCGTTATAATCGGCAAAATGTATCCACACAGAACGTCGAGATTGCGGACTCGCGCAATGGAGTCGACCTGGTGCTCCAGAAGTATTGCGCCCTCGACATTCCCCTGGTCAAGCAATGTCGGCGCGAGTTCACCGCAGATTGCGATCTTTGAAGGCTCCGCATTCAACTTTGCTCCTTTTGAGATCAAATGGTCAGCAATTTCCTCAACGCGAGGTCCGATCGGCAGATTTCCCCTCATGAGGTTAGACAATACTGCGTTAGCATCCATCTCGATCAAAAGACCCTGCTGAATGGCGTCATCGACCTTCGTTCCCTCATGCCTAAGTCGGCGAAGTATAGCTGCACGATGTGGTGGAGTAGCAATCACGAACGCAGGATTTCCATTCTCCAGCGCCTGCCGGGTAAATGAATAAAAACCATTTATGAAGAACTCATGATCACGATAGAACTCGACCCTGTGTTGATGATGGGTTTCGATCTTTGGCGGAGGGGATTCATGATTTTGCGTCCCTACCAAGCCGCGATTCACCGCGCTGGAGAAATCCTGCCCCAGGCTCGGGCTGACAAACGGCCGGCCATCGAGCACATCAGCGACAGCTCGCGGCAAATCATTTCTGGCGCAAGACTTCACAACATAACCGCATCCGCCGGAACGGATAGCTTCGGTCACGATCTCGCTCGAGCGGTGTTCGCTGATAAAAAGAATCTTGGAACCTGGCGACAGCTGCCGGATTCGTCGACAGGCTTCGATTCCGTTGATTGAGGGCAGCCCGATGTCGAGTAGGATAAGCTCCGGTTGTAATTCCTTCGCTTTTTCGACCGCGGCGATTCCGTCTGATACTTCGGCAGCAATCCGCAGGTGCGGCTGTTTCGAGAGCGCCGAGACAATAAATTGGCGCCAGGATTCAAAATCATCCACTATGAGAATACGAATCTTCGATGCTTCCAATGAATCCACCTTTTGTTCACAACACGCAGTACTGCGATAAGTTGCAAAAGGACAAAAGATCAGGGGAGCATACGAATGGGACAGCACTCCGATGCCTGACCAACTGTGCGACGAAAGTGGCGATGCTCTCGGCCAGTTGGAAATGCTCAATTTGAGACTCAGCAGATGTGAGGAGGCGAAGAACTGCGATTCCCAAATGACAAAGCAAATCACTATCGCATCAATAATCCAAAATCCTGTAACCGTTGTGTTCGGAAGCAGACCCACTGGTTATGCCCAGGCTGCCGCTGGGACAGGCACATACACACTACCGACCCAGAAGACATCACATTCATTACCCTCGCAGCCACACCAGACAAATCGCGCTAACCAGGATGCCAACAGCAACAGTAATTAAAGTCTGACTCCAATTTGAACGTTGATCATCCAATACCACAAATCCACTCGCTTGGAGTTTGCCGTCATGCATGCGCCCCAGATATTCGCGATAACTGGTGGACGAGTCCAGATAGCGCAATGCGCTGCACACTAGAAAGTCGCTGAGCGAATCTCCTGTTTCTGAGCAATGGGTTAGTTCTGCCACTGGATCCCTCACCGAACGTTGCTACTCTGTTTTAATCATGTGTGGCCTATGTCCCACTGGCAAGTTTGACAGTGGCGCACTCTGACATGTTGAAAGCGGTGGAAATAGCGCAGGAATGGCAAAATCTGGAATCGTCTTCAAGCGTCAGCAAGTCGGAGGGCCTGGTTGCAGGGGCCTGCGGCGGTAATCAAGTTATGCACCGTAATCCCAGGCGGGTGTCTCCATCCTAGCAAAATTATCAGTAGTGTCTGTCGCGGATAGCAGGTAGCTCTATCACCATACCTTAGGGGATCAATTCATGATGCGATGGATTCCACTTGTTTTTTCGATAGCAATTTCCGCTTCCGCTTTTGCACAAACTGTAGAGGTTCGAGCCAATCCAATCACTGATGCTGACATTCGACTGCTGCGCCAGGATCTTCAGTCGCAGAAAAACCAGATCATTACCGACACAATGACGTTTACCTCGACGGAAGCGGCCGCCTTTTGGCCGATCTACAAGGAGTACGCATCCGAGCAGCAAGCCATCGCGGCCAAACGTCTGGACATCATCATTGATTACGCTCAGAGTCTCGAGAAAATGGACGACAGCAAAGCCCGCGATCTCAGCCAGCGAATGTTCGCCATCGATGATGGATCCCTGGCTTTAAAGAAGAAATATTATCCTCGCTTTGAAAAGGCGATCGGGCCCAAGCGCGCCGCAAAGTTTTACCAGGTAGACAATCGTCTAAATCTGCTGATTACGGTTCAACTGACTTCCGAAATACCGCTCATTCCTTAACGCGAAAACGATCGCCCGTCGCCACGCGAAAACAACCGATACTGCAAAAATGAAATCAGCCTCACTGGAGTTATTGCCAGTTCAGAGAGCTGCACCGAAGAACTCATACTGTTCGCAGTGGTGTGCTCCCAGGTCACGAGGTGTTTCCCATCATCAATACCGATCGTTCGGATTCGTTCTGGCTTATGACAATGCGAACCGCGGCAACCGTGGCGACTAACCTGTTTGTGTTCTGTGTGCTTATGACCGCTTGGTCGGAAGCACAAGATATTTGGAGCCCCCGGGTTGAGATCAATCCGCCTCATTTCGAACCTGTCGAATCGACTCTATCAACGGCGTCAGACTATCAACTCCTCACTTCTCAAGCTGCACGAGGATTCAGGCTAAATGACGATTTTTCAGAGCTACTGATCGGCATCGACGAAACGGCGGTTCTGGCTGATTTAAACGCTGTGATCGAACAAGATAACCCCAGCAGTTTCGCGACGATGATGGGATTCGCGGTTCCAATGCAGCAAGAGAGGGCTGCCCACGCTGCGTCCATCACCGTCAGCGAATTGGCTGTGCCTTCAAAGGCTCATAAAGCGCTTCAAAGAGCCCTGGAGGCAATTCGCAAACAACGCCCGGCGCAAGCGCGTGCCGAGGTTGCGGCTGCTCTCACGATTTGGCCGCACTACTCGGATGCGTTGATTCTCTCCGCGTTATTGGCCCTCAGCGAAAATAAGCGCGATGCTGCGTTGGTGGCAGCAAAAGAAGCCGTTCAATTCGATGAGACGAATGGCATGGCGCACATAGTCCTGGCCGCAGCACACAATTCAAAAGGAGAATACGACGACGCCATGTCTGCTCTGGAGCCGGCACTGAAATTTCGTCCTGATGCCTGGCAGGCTTTTACAGAGCGTGCTCGCGCCGAAATAGCAAAGCGAGAGTTTTCTACAGCTCTGGCGGATTTGAAGCGGGCCGGCGAGCTTGCCCCGCCCAGAACGCCCTTGGTCCACTTTCTCAAGGGCATCGCATTAATCAGTATTAACAAGATCGGGGATGGCACTTCCGAACTTTATGCATGCCTCGAAGTACGACCCACAGGTCCGATAGCTGACCGAGCTCGTCTCATCATCGAGCGATCCCAATCCATTCACTGAAAACTGGCTTCTTTGAATTTCGACACGCTCGCCGAAATGGCGCTCGTCTCTTTTTTGAAAAATCAGCGGGAACTCAAGAAGATGACTCTCTTGGACTTGCGAATTGGAGGATGCTGAGCGGGCGCTCATCCGGTTGCATTGTCGCGGAGTTTCCCCTAGACGACCGCGACTTTCGGTTGCTGCGACCCACCTCCCGCTCAGCTTAGGTAATTGTTGCCGCATATTGGCTCTTCCCAGAACTGTTAATCATGCCAGACGCTCACTTTTGCGCTCGGATCAGCCAATTCCCTGACTGTGAGAATGCACAGGCTGGAACTCTTGACAGCACTGCGACAGGACTGTGTGTGTGATTCTTATGCTGAAGAAGCATGAGCGTCACTGGAGGCCTCACCATGATTGGCGCTGAAATACCGCGAACCTGCGAACCCACCGTTCGGGATTCCTACACGCTTTGGAAGTGTTCTCTATGCGATTCAATAATCTGGATCAATTCACACTTCTGTTCGAGCACTGCGGCATGTCCTTTGTGTCGTTCGATAGAGCTCCTGTTCTGCGGTCACTCGGAAGGAAACACAGAAAGCGCTTGCAGCTGCGACTAGTGGCTTCAAACGCTCGAGTATGTCCGCTTCGCTTCTTGCCTGATCTTGCTGTAAGAACTGACAGTTCAAATACTCGAGATAACTCCGTGTAATGCCTATATTTTACGGAGTTTGGCGGACCCGCGGTCAGATTGTTGAGACGGCGAGTCAACTGATTTGATTTCGACGGGCTCGCCAATTTTTCCTTCAAGGACCCATTTCATGAATCCAGTACAAAAGATGCCCATTGACTACTCCGAAACCACCGAGCAAAGGCGATTAAATCAGGCGCGTGAATCTGGAGTTCCATGGAAAAAATGGGGACCCTACTTAAGCGAAAGACAGTGGGGCACGGTTCGTGAGGATTACAGCAACGACGGAAATGCGTGGGACTACTTCACCCACGACCATGCCCGTTCGCGCGCGTACCGTTGGGGAGAGGATGGAATTGCAGGCGTTTCCGATGATCAGCAGCTCTTGTGTTTCGCTGTGGCTTTGTGGAACGGGCGTGATCCGATTTTGAAAGAGCGCCTGTTTGGCCTGACAAACAGTGAAGGCAATCACGGAGAGGATGCAAAGGAGTATTACTTTTATCTGGATAGCACGCCAACGCACTCCTACATGAAATATCTCTACAAGTATCCACAAAAGGAGTTTCCTTATACCGACCTGGTGGAGACCAATCGTCGCCGATCTCGTGAAGAACTTGAGTACGAGCTGCTCGATACCGGCATCTTTGATGACGACCGCTACTTCGATGTCTTTGTCGAATACGCGAAAGAAAATCCCGAAGACCTGGCAATCCGCATTTCGGTGCACAACCGAGGCCCAGAAGACGCGCAAATCTACATCCTGCCTACGCTCTGGTTTCGCAATACCTGGTCCTGGGAATCCGGTTCGAGCAAGCCCACGCTACGACAATTGAATGGTGGAGGCAGAGTTCTGGCGTCGCATCCCAAGCTCGGCGATCGAACTCTGCACTTTGAAGGCGAGCCAGAATTACTGTTCACGGAAAACGAGTCCAATGCTGAACGGTTATGGGGAGGTAAAAACACTTCTCCCTATGTGAAGGACGCTTTTCATCAGTACCTTGTCGCGGGTAAACGAGAAGCTGTGAATCCGGCCAAGATTGGCACAAAGGCCGCTGCCGTGTACGCGCTACGGATTCCCAAAGGGAGCAGCGAAGTAATACGTCTGAGGCTGACCGCCAAAGTTGGGCTCGATGCTTTCTCCCGATTCGATCAAGTCTTTGCTGCCCGGATTTCCGACGCAGACGAATTCTATGCCCGAATTACTCCTCGCTCTTTGAATGAGGATGAACGCCGTGTGCATCGACAGGCGCTAGCCGGAATGCTGTGGACTAAGCAGTACTACCATTTCGATCTGGATAGATGGCTCTCTGAGCACGAGGCTCATCCCCTGGTTGGGGCCAACCATCGCCAGGTTCGCAACCGCGAATGGTTTCATATGCTGAATAGCGACATTATTTCCATGCCCGACAAATGGGAGTACCCATGGTACGCGGCCTGGGACCTTGCATTTCACACGCTCGCGCTCTCAATGGTGGATTTTGATTTCGCTAAAGAGCAGCTTCTACTGATGTTGAGAACGCTGTACGCGCATCCAAACGGCCAACTCCCAGCATATGAGTGGAATTTCAGCGATGTGAATCCTCCAGTACACGCTTGGGCAACTCTCTTCCTCTTCAATATCGAAAAGGAGTTAGGTAGATCGGATATCCGCTTCCTCGAGCGTTCCTTCCAAGGACTGATGCTGAACTTCAACTGGTGGATTAACCGCAAAGACCCAGACGGCAAAAACGTCTTTGCAGGCGGATTTCTGGGCTTAGACAACATCGGAGTCTTCGATCGCAGCGCTCAGTTGCCGACAGGCGGGTATCTTGATCAGGCCGATGGCACTGCTTGGATGGCCTTCTATTGTCAATCCATGCTTGAGATAGCGCTCATCCTTATGGATTACGACACGATGTATGAAGACGTCGCATTCCGGTTCCTGGAGCACTTTCTCTGGATTACGTATGCCATGGATCGAATTGGTGCGAGCCACGATGGAATGTGGGATACGGAAGATGGCTTCTTCTACGACCTGCTCCATTTACCTAATGGGGAATCCATGCGGCTTAAAGTACGATCGATGGTTGGGCTCCTCCCGCTCTGCGCCTGCACGGTACTTGAGCCGACCGGAGTTTTGGCCCGTCACCCTCGGCTATTGGAGCTGATTGACTTGTTTAAGAAACGACATCCCGAACTGTTAACGCATGTTGCTCCTGCGGATGATAAGTTCACTGGCTATGCCGATCGCCGCCTCTTAGCAGTTTGCAACAAAGAGAAGATGGAGAAGGTGTTGTCGTATCTCCTGGATGAAAAGGAATTTCTGGGCCCCTTCGGCATTCGCTCGCTGTCGCGATATCACGAGAAACATCCTTTCGTGTTCCACTTGAATGGGAGTGAGTTCAAAGTAGGCTATCTTCCTGCCGAATCAAACACGGGAATGTTCGGTGGTAACTCTAATTGGCGAGGTCCGGTCTGGATGCCAGTGAATGCCTTGCTAATCCGAGCGCTGCTGAATCTGTATCAGTTTTATGGCGATCATTATAAGGTCGAATGCCCGACCGGGTCTGGACAATATATGACCTTATACGAAGTAGCGAGGGAAATCGGACGCAGACTTTCAAGTATTTTCCTGCGTGATGCCAGTGGAAAGCGTCCAGTTTACGGAGGAACAAAGAAGTTCCAGGATGACCCACACTGGAGAGACTACATTCTCTTCTACGAATACTTTCATGGAGACGACGGCGCTGGCCTCGGTGCTAGTCATCAGACAGGGTGGACAGGAACGATCGCTCGAACGCTCGATTTGTTTGCCCGACTCACATCGGCCGATTGGCTGGGCGCCTCCAGATCTGAGCTCAGTGCGCGGCTAACGCGTGAACAGGTTGCCGGCTAAACACTTTGCCTTTGACTTGGCTTGTAATGACATTGAAGTTAGTATCCTCCTAGCCAGAGTGGCCATAGCACAATGCGCAGCGCGGAGCTACGATGAGGAGGACTATTGCGATACCGAGCGCCGCGCCTGTCGCGGTCCTTCGTGCGATCAATATCTTTCCGGAATAAAACGGTAAGTCCATTCGAGTGACTTGTACCCGTTTGCTTTTTGCCGCTTTGGAAGAGTGACTTTAGTTGCCGGGATTTGTCTCCAGGGGACGACCGAAAGAAGGTGGTTAATGCAATTCAATCGAGCACGTCGTTTATGGTCGGCGTGGACAACGTACCAGGGTGATTCAGGTGTGTCGCTGGCAGCGAACATAGCATCGCGAGCGCGCGAATAGTCGTACCAGCGGCGATGAGACTCGAGATCCATTGGGCTGAGCTTCCAGCGCCTCATCGGATCCTCAATGCGTTTCAAAAATCTTTTGTGCTGCTCTTCCTCACTAACCTCAAACCAGTACTTTACGAGGATGATGCCATTGTTCTTGAGAAGGGCCTCGAATGATGGGCACATTTTGAGGAAGTCCTCATATTGCTTGGCTGTGCAAAAGCCCATCACATGCTCCACGAGGGCGCGGTTATACCAGCTGCGGTCGAACAAAACAACCTCTCCTGCAGCCGGTAGTTCCTTCATATAACGTTGGGCATAGAGCTGTGACTTCTCCCG
Organism: Terriglobales bacterium; assembly: GCA_035764005.1. Classification (NCBI taxonomy): domain Bacteria; kingdom Pseudomonadati; phylum Acidobacteriota; class Terriglobia; order Terriglobales; species Terriglobales bacterium. The sequence goes on along the minus strand of DASTZZ010000069.1, from coordinate 184,752 downwards.
TTCGGTTGGGGCGGGCAGCGCTACGTGTCGAAACACACGAGGGCTCACCCGCTCCATGATCCGGTGAATGACCCCGCCCTTGCCGGCTGCATCACGGCCTTCAAAGATGACAACGATTTTAGCCCCTGTTGCCTTCACCCATTCCTGCAATTCGACCAACTTAGCCTGGAGCTTACAAAGCTCGCGTTCGTACTGCTTGCGTTTTATCGTTGGCGTTTGCTGGCTTCTTTTGTTTCCGTTCTTTCGATCTGAGAGCGGTATGAGAACAGAGGCGTCTGAGAGCTCTAGATTCATGGGATTATTAAAGTGTTATTGTGCCCATAAAGAACTGGCAGTTTTCGCAGTTATTTGGCAGTTACATCGGTATTCAGAATGGTCGGATAACGTACAGAGATTCTTCCCGCGGTTGCCCCCGCTGCAACGTTACAGCGGGGGCTTTGGGCTTGCGCAGGCTGTTGGTTGACAGGCGCAAGTAAACTGCTGGTTGCATGATTAGCGAGGACTTACCGCGGCCGTTGTTGATTGCTTCCTTGGTTTCTTAGCGATCGCAGATGCCTCAGCCTTTATCTGGGATTCGTCAATTTGGGTTGTGTTCCCAGAGGTGAAATTGCCACCAGCCGGAACCCAATACAGAATTGCATTCTGGCCTTCACCTGCACCCTTGCGAATCTCGACTCGAGAAGCATCGATCCCTTGCCCTCCTTCGCCGCCCACAAGATACGATTTCGCGTTAAAAGCGCGTACCGCAGCAAGCTCAGGAGATTTCGCCTCTTCTGTAGCATCGGCAAATCCGACGATCACCAACTTGCCATCGGGCTCGTTCTTCAGCTTCAGCGCAGAGTCATCAAGTGCGGCCTTGCACGCATTGTCTACACGCGAAGGCTTTTTCCCATTCGTGAAATCGCATTTTCCCACTTGCGTTTCCGCGACTACAGGAGGTGCTGGCGGCGGAGGAGGCGATTGCACATCCACCGAAGCCAGGCAGCTCGAACTCAGGCCACGCGTGTCGGTTACTCCAACGTTGACATCCAGTTTCCCGGGTTGAACTCCAGATGTGTCCAATGTTGCGATTGAAGCCCACTCACCTGCGGCCGCTCCTGCACTAGTCTGGCCTTCCTGGACAGAACCAGCAGTCGCAGAGAACTTGCGTGACTGGATCGGACGACCATCGGGCGTACTGCCTTGAACGTTGATCGTCACGGGTGTTGCCGTGCCGGCTACGATGCTGGCTGGTGACGCGGAACAGCTGACTACTGGGGGCTGAGGCTGCTTAACTGTGAATGCCAGATTGCAAGAAGCAACGTTATTCTGCTTCTGCTTCGGATCCGTAACCCTTGACGTCACCTGATACGTTCCAGGTTCCGCCCCCGTAACATCGATCTTTGCTGAAGCTCCATCGCCGATAACCTTTCCGCCTGTGCTCTCCCATTGATAGCTGAGCGGATGCTTGGGGTTAAATTGCGTCGTCTCTACTGACACCGGAAGCGGCGGATCATCAGGCAGCGCTTCGAGGTCATGGCCGACGCAAGCCGCCGTTGGAATTCCAGGTGAGGGAAGACCAAAATTAAAAGTGAGGCCTCCCAAATATCGAAAACTATTTTGATTCGCGTTTGATTGCGTAAAGAAGTTCCCGAATCGGGTCAAAAGGTAGTCGAATTCAGCTGCTCGCACAGACACGCGATGATTAATCGGGAAGTCAATTCCGCCTCCGAACATCATCGCCGCCCCGTTATTGGAAGGAGACGCCGAAACTCCCGAGCAACCCCCGGCGATTGGTTGGCAAAGCGTCTTGAAAGCATTTCCATAAACATTGCTGTGAGCGGCGCCCCCTAATGCGTCCAGCAGCAGCTGAACGTGCTCGCCACGGAATTTGAGCTGCGGTCCAAAGAGGTAGGTGAACATATTGCCTGACACGCTGCCATTTGCTCCTGACGGAAGCGATGGATTGGCAGGGATCGTGAATGTATTCGTGAAGCTGTTGTATCCCTGCAAGTCCATCTTCACGCCAAAATGATTAGCGAAGTTGTAGACGAATGCTCCACCGCCGCCATTCACACTGTGATTATTTGTATAGGCTTGTGCCGGCGCGAAATGGAGATAGGAGTAGTCGAGGGTAAGCTCTGCTTTTGGATACTCCTGCGCTATTCCGCAGATGCTAAGAAGCATCACACCGAATGCAAGGGAGATCTTCTTCATAGTAGATGTAGTGATTCTTAACATGGAACACTCTCCTAGAGCTGGCATCGGGGCTATTAATGACGTCAGCTTGTTTGTGCAACTAGGAGTCTCAAGCAGAGTCAGTGATATGAGTACTGCCAACAGTGACAGGGATTAACTGTCGTTTTGAAATTACGTTACCGCAGGCGGGAGAGACTGCTGATAATAATGGTAGATGCGATAATTTATGAGCCGCGATGGCGGTTACCTGAGAGGTCACTCGTAATTATGACACCGTGCTAGTGTTGACAGATATAGAGCTGCAGCTCAAAAGTCGGTGTCGCAAAACCAGAGGGGGAACTGTCCGAAGCCAATACTGGATCAGGCATTACGCTGTAATTTGTTCTAGTCGCTATCTCTTGAGGTGTTTTCTAGAGTACCCGAAGGGCTGTAACAATAGTGCTCAGCGGCATGTTGTTCAGCCACAGCGGGGCGCCACGGCGCTCCGCTGGCCTTTTATGGAGTGACAATGAAAGGAAATAAGCGGCAGGCTGAGACGCAGGACGTTTATGCTGGAGGGTGTTAACGAGGGCCTGCTGTGTTCTGGGCAACTTCCGGCCATTGATCATTGGTCGATCGCCATGACTTGTCGGGATCGTATAGCTCCATTTGTTTCGCGATATTAAGAGAATCTGGTCCGAGATCCTTTTGATACACGGTCCCATCCTGATTGACAATAAATGTCTGCACACCTGTAACCCTATACTCAGCGGGTACAGCTACCAGCGCAAAGCCCCCGATCATTACGTTTTGAATTACATAGTCAATTCGTCCGAGCGGCGCTGACGGCCCCTGACCTTTCAGAATTTTGAAATAGTAGCCATGATATGGGCCTTTGGACGTGTATCCTTCTTGTATGGCGCGAGCTACTGCTTCGCCGATCGGCCCACCGGAAGTTCCGTCCTCATTTCGCCAATACAATCCATCCTGTTTACCCGGAGTGCTGATTATCTTTTGAGCATACTGATTGATTCCGTCGTGGGCCTGAGCCGAGTAGTCACGCTGGGCTTCAACGTAACCTCGGCAAACTTGAATCGCGTCCAATTCGTTTGCGCCGATACGTCTCCGAAGAACTTCATCATGGCCTTCCTTGGAATCGAAGTACCATAGCGAATTCCTCTTCACCAGCGGTATCGGTAGAGGCCAATTATCGCTGCCAACGGACACAGTTGCCCGATTTCGATTCTTCTTATCCACAGTGATCACGTTTTTTTTCTTTGCCTTAGCGGCAAAGGCACTCGCTGCATTCTTGTCACGAACTGGATCTGCGGAGGAGACAAGGTCTTTACCATCAGGTCCGAGGATCGATAACAGCTCGGGTACATCGTAGGATTCCGCGGCCCGAACTAAGGCATCGACAGCGCTCTGAGGTGTAGCAAATGCCTTTTGTGGAACTGCGGTGTCTGCCTGGCTCTGCCCAGCAGCGGGGGCTAACGCTAAACAGGTGGATGCAACCAAAACGCCCATCCACAGGACAAGCTTTGAGAATGTAATCTTCATTGCAAATACCTCGATAATAGAGCTTGTTTACCGACGTCGACCGCCGCCTCTGCTACCTCGACTGCCGCCAAAGCTGCTGCCTCCAGATCTGCCACCGCTGAGGCTCGAAGCGCCGCGCTGACTGCTTGCCCGCGCTGAGTTGCCGCTCATACCGCTGGAGCCGCCGAATGCTCCAGAGCCCCGCGAACTTCCAGATGATGAGACACTTCTATTCCCGACTCGATCGCCACCGCTCAAATTTGCTCCCCCGTTCGCTCGACCCGTGGTGCCTGCAGATGCTCTCCCACTTCCGCCGCCATCTCGGAAACTGTTCTGCGCTCCGAACCCGCCTCGGTCTGCCGTGCCCGTTTGCGGGCGACCACCTGAACGCTGAATATTCTGGCGAGCGCTGGCCTGGCGCGCTGCTGTCGAGGAACCCCTCGCAGTGCCGCCGTACTTATTTGCAAGCTGGCTATTGGAGTACGGTGCTCCGCCGCGATGTTGTGGATTGTGTTGCCATGTGTTGCCATTGCCACGATTCACGGTTTGCCTGTTATTGACGTTTTGTCGGTTGTAGTTTCGATTTGAGTTATTTACGAAATTGTTATTGTTATTGATGTAGACGTTGTTATTTCCACCCCATCCAGCATTCCAGCCACAGCACCCTCCCCAGGCTGCTCCCATCGCAACGCCGACTCCGAACGAAAGCGCCATGCCGGCGGCGTAATAACCAGGTGGCGGATAAGCAATCGGTGGATAAGGATAAGCCGGGGCTCCATAAACGACGGTTGGATTGTAACTGGGGACATAAATGACTTCCGGACTGGAAGGTTCAATCACCACGACGCTCTTGTTCTCGATAACCTTGGTCTCAACTTTTTGTTGATCACTGGATTTCAAGTTTCCATTGTCTTTTGCTTTAACACGCATGCGCTGAACCGCGTCCATTACATCGCTCTGCTGTGCCAGAAATGCATTGCCTAAATCCGTTGTCCATTTGATATTGTCAGAAAGTTGTTTGACCAGATCGGGAAAAGCGGCCATGGCCTGAACACTAGCGTCCCAATCCTGCTTTTTAACGGCATCTGCCAATTGTTTATCTTTAAGAGACTTATTCTTTTCCAGCCATTGCTGAAGCTGGATAATTTCCAACGGATATGTAGAAGCGGCGAGCGTTTGCGCGAGTAAGGGGTCTGAGTAGAGAGCGATAGGAGCAACCAGCGAGTCAAGCTGATCTGGGGGGATTTTGGCCTGTTGTTGTCCTGCATCCTGCGCCCACGTCATAACTGTTTCCCCAGGGACTATCAACGCGATGCAAACCAAAGTCAGCATTTTGCGAATGAGTTCGTGGGCTATCTTCATCTTTAGTCTCCTGTGTCACGTCTTTACAATTCGGCGGCCTTTTTGAATACATTAGGCGGGTTTCAGTTTGAGAGGCTGAGTCAGTTTGAAGCTCAAAGCGGCCTCTGCAGGCAAATCGATGTCTCGCTTTCCTGTCGTTCCCGCTCCGATCGTGCCTGCCGCAGCTCCAGTGAGTGCTCCGATGGCCGCGCCAGTCCCACCTCCAGCTATTCCACCGATTGCCGCGCCCAAGCCTGTTCCTCCGGCTATCACGCCTGCTGTGCGTTTGCCCTTCCCGGTGGAGGTTTGGCTGACTTCCTCGGCCTGAAGGTTATAGGTGTGACCATTCACGGTTACAGACTCTAACGACAGTCTCAACACCGCTCCTCCTTTGAAACGTCCAGCCTTCTTTGCTTCTTTGACGATCCCCATAACTTCTGATCCAGTGGGGATAACCAACACTCCGTCGATTGTGACCGGAGTCAAGATTGTGCCGTTGAAAACGTGTCCGGTTTGACTGGCCTTACTCCCGAGCGCCTGATTAGTTCGAATCGTCAGCGTCGTTCCTGCCGGAACTACAATTGGTTTGGGTGGAGGCGGAGGAGCTGGAGAAACGCGTAGAGCCGCAGGTGGAGTAGCTTCACGATAGGATGCCATCGCCGGTCCCGACGTCGATGCAAAATCAGTCGCCGACGCGACAGAGGTGTCGTCCTCCATGTCGACGATGCCAGGCTCTTGCCTGACTATGCTTTCAAGTTGATCGCGTGCGGCCTGGCTTGCCGTTGTTCCAGTTAGAGTAACTTTTCCCTTGTCTGAAGTGACGTGTACATCTGAACCACTGACAACCGGGTCGGCAGCGGCTTTCGACTGAATGTCTTCCGTAATTTTTGCGTCATTTGGCTTGTGAGAGCAAGCCAGAAGTGCAGCACTTGCAATCATTGACCATAGCAATGTTCTTCGCGCCAGCATGAACGTACTCCTGGAATCAGCCGAGTCGCAATGCAACAGCTAATACCTGATCACGGACGACTTACAGATAGATGATCTTTCGCCATGTTCTAACTGGCAAAACTGTCAGATTCGTCAGAAGGCGGGCTCGACCGAGAACATTGCTGCAGTACTCACCCAGGAATAATGAAATTTCGAATCGCATACTGTACAAGCTCTGAATTCGTAGTGAGTCCGAGAGCTGCCATGATTCGATATTTATGAAATGCCACAGTGCGCGTTGTGAGATTGAGCACGCTAGCAGCCTCTTTCATCGATCGGCCTTCTGCGAGGAGCTGCAACACTTCTCGCTGGCGCGGAGTTAGAGATCTAGCGCCGTGGTCGCGCTTATGAGTTCTTAAAAACTCCGCTAAGGCGTCCTTCGTGACTTGAGGTGAAATGTAGACTCGACCATTGAGCGCTTCTTTCACGGCGGTAATCAATTCGGGAATTGCGGAGGTCTTAAGCAAGTATGCTGAGGCTCCGCGGCGAAAAGCTTCGGCCGCAAGCTCCGGATCGGGAATCATCGTCACATACACAAGCTTTACATCAGGATTTCCGAGCTTGATCTGCTCTCCCGCATCGAGACCGTTGAGGGATTGCATCGCGATATCGCTCACAATTACGTCCGGCTTCAATACCGCATTTGCGCGGAGCAGGGCTCGTCCGTCCGCGACAATTCCCACCACTTCGAACTCGGCCTCCAGCAAGTTTTTGCAGGCTTCGGCCACTAACGTGTGGTCATCGGCCAAAAGCACGCGAGGACGTTTCGGGGCCAGCGCGGGTCTGGCTCCTCCGCCCGTTGGAGCGAACTCATATGGTTCAGCCTGGAGCACGTACTGCCCCGGGACGGACGTTTTTGCAAGTTGAGGCTTCACTTTGGCGCGGTGCGCAATGCGTTTAAGCATTGCGAATCTCAGCGTTCTCTGCGTGACATAGGCTGAGTGACAATCCTAGATGAACCTATGCGGAGTACAAGGTTAGCGACACTGGCAATCGTTACAGCCGTGTGGCCGCGGACCAGGCGTGAAGGTACAGCGGGAAAGTTCTATGCGCTTCGTCGTTCCGGGTCATTGCGCTCAGATGTTGCAGATCGCGGAGCAAGCTTGCTCACTGAAAATGGATCCTGCGCCACAATGTTATTTCTGAGAGCAAACTGTACTAACTGAGCATTGCTCTTGAAATTCAGAACGTCCATGATTCTATATTTGTGGAAGGCGACAGTACGCGCCGTAAGAGACAATAAGGCGCCCACCTCTTTCATCGTCTTACCCTCAGCCAAAAGCTGCAAAACTTCGATCTGGCGTGGCGTCAACTTCTTCTCGGCAGTTTTTGGCTTATTGGAACGAATAAAGGAGTCTTCGATGGACGTCTTAATTCTGGGAGTAATGTAGCTGCCGCCTCTTAAGACCTCGTGAATACTCTTCAAAAGTTCTGAAGCGGCTGAACTCTTCAGGAGGTACGCCGAAGCGCCCGTCCGAAGAGCTTCGGCGGCAACATCAGGATCTTCATTCATGGTTACGTAGACGAGTTTTGTCTTCCGCATCCTTTGTTTGAGTTGTTGTCCGGCTGATAAGCCGTTTAACAGCGGCATACCGATGTCTACTACTACTACATCGGGTCTAAGCTCGAACGCGGTGTCAAGTAGTGCGCGACCATCAGTTACGGTAGCTACAATTTGATAATGGGGCTCGAGCAGATGTCGAAATGCTTCGGCGATCATCGTGTGGTCGTCAGCAAGCAATACAGTCGGCTTATTCATCGTATGTATCTCCGAGAGGCATTCGGGCCGGAGGCTGGGAAGCGTAACACGAAACAGCCTGTCACAGCGAAGAATTGTCTGTTAATTAAGGCAGGGCGATTCTAACAGTGGCGCTGCAAAAACCTGCACTGGCATTTATGACAGAAGAAAAGAAAGAAGGATCGTTTGGCTCGGTACACGGCGAAACTAAAGACGCGCTCTTTTGCTGATAAGGCTTTTCCCTTAGCAGGCTGATTCCATATCGGGACATTCACAGCAGTGATATGAAGCTGCCGGAAGAGTCAACGCGTCGAATATTGTTTTCTGTATTGCAGATGAAGGGCCGAGGAATCGTGCTCCTTCGTCATTCGGACCTTGATTTTATGAGGCCTACCAGCGTTGGACTTTTCAGTTGGATGGTATCCGAGCACGTATTGATTCCGGAGCTCAGCGCTGATCGCCGCGGCAGCGCCGGGAATGTTGTCGTTGTACGACAGCGATACAGTGCGTCCGCCCGTGGCGTCGGTGATTCCTGACAGGAGTCGATTTCCCCATTTTTCTTCGATAGTGCGGAACATTGGTATGGCGTCCACCGGCCGAATGGCATAGACGGTGACGTCAGATTCTTCGGCCAGACTCTTGATTTCCCGAAATTTGAAGCGGCTGTCGTTTTCGCCGCCGTCGGAGATGATCAAAATGACCTTTCGCGGATAGCGAGCGGAGTGCAGTTTGTTCAAAGCGAAATAAATGGAATCGAGCAAAGCCGTATACCCGGAAGGCTGCAGTAGCGTGAGCTGAGCTTGGATATCTCCAATCGACTGTGTGGAGTCGGCGAGCAGTACCGGACTAGTGGAGACGCCAATAGCGAAATATTCATCGTCGGGATTCGCGTTTTGGAAGAATTTCGCCAGCGCTTCTCGCTCAACGGCCACCCTGTTGACCATGCTGTTGCTGATGTCCAAGACCAGGGCGACAGACACAGGACCATCTTCCAATGAGAAGAAGTGAATATTCTGTTTTTGGCCATCGTCAAGGAGCTCGAAGCTGTCCTTGCTCAGACCGGTGACTGGCCGGTTGAAGGTGTCAGTGACAATTACAGGAACCAGGACAAGATCAACATCCACACGAAGGCGGCCTGATCGGTGTTCGGGGCGAAGGCCGACGTCCAGTGGTCCGGTCGCGTCGGCTGCGGCGTGAGGATGGGTATCGGCTCTTGGCACGATGTGGACCGGGTCTTCCATCTGTCCGTAAGCAACACAGCCGAGGATCAGCACAGTGAGGAAGGCTGACAAAACATACAGCCAAGTCTTGAGAATTCTCCAAAGGCAGGGGCCAGCTTCGATCATAGGCGCTCCAGCGTCGATAATCTCAGCGGCGTCTATACGTTACCAGAGTTTCAGTAGCAACACAAACCGCGTCTTCTGGCAGCGTGACAATTTCGACTGCTCAGGTTTGGATGATCGAAATTGACAGGTGGATATCCCACCTGCGACGCGCCATTGTCGGCCTTGATTCCAATCTGGAAATTGCGGTGAGCCATCTGGTTCGTTCCGCTTTTAACTGAGGACACTCAGAAACCGCGCTGTTGCTGTCACCTTTAACAGTTCAACTCTCATTCCTATTTTTCTACATTGCGTTTGGGATGAAATCGCTCTTCTGGCTGGACCGCGTTCTGCTGATTGTGGGCGTCGTCTTCATAGCGGCCTACGTAGGGATTCGTGTCGATAGCCTTATCCACTCGCGAGCCGAACTGCGAGCTTTTCAACAACAAAAGCAGGAAGGCAAAGCCGGAAACGCCAGAGTCGATTTCAGCCTGTGGTCGCCAAAGCGAATCGAGGAATACCAACAGGCCCTGCTCGTGGATTCCCGACGACCATTAGCTGTTTTGCGAATTCCCAAGATTGGATTGGAGGTTCCAGTGCTTGAGGGGACAGATGACGTGACCCTGAACCGCGGAGTTGGTTGGATTCCCGGAACGGCGCGGCCTCTTGAGTCTGGAAACATCGGTATCGCGGGACATCGCGACGGATTCTTTCGAGGACTCAAAGATATCTCGGTGGGTGATGTCCTTGAACTGGAAAGTGCTGGAAGCTACGCGAGCTACTCAGTCGATGAGATTGAAATCGTTGAACCTAAAGATGCAGCCGTTCTTCGCCCGCGAGCCAAACCCGCCATAACCCTGGTCACTTGCTATCCATTTTATTTCGTTGGGAGCGCGCCAAATCGATTCATCGTGCACGCAGCACTCACCCAAACTGCGCCGGCCGCCACTGCTCGGGTTGTAGCTGATCACACCACCGCTAAGGATGAGAACAATTAGGAGATAAACAATGAAATTGCTTTGGAGATTATTGCTGAGCCGCCCGGCCGTAGCAGCCGCTGCTTTTGTGGCGCTGACGACCGCCGCGACGGCACAAGTGAAAACAACAACAAATACCACTGACGCGACACCGACCAAGGAAGTCAAGGTGGATCGTGGGATCGTCGAGCGCGTCTCTGGCAATGATATCTGGGTGAAGATGGAAGACGGCAGTGTTCGCCACGCTCATGTTCCAGATAGCGCCAGAGCGACGGTCGACGGCCAGGAAATCGGTGTGCACGACTTGAAGCCCGGAATGAAACTCGAACGCACAATCACCACCACTACCACACCGCGGACGGTGACTACCGTGCAAACTGTAACCGGCAAGGTTTGGCACGTGGCTCCGCCAAAGACCGTGATCCTGACTCTTGAAAACGGACAAAATCAGTCTTTCACAGTTCCAGATGGTCAGAAGTTCAAGATTGACGGGCAAGAGACAGACGTCTGGCATCTTAAAAAAGGAATGACTGTTTCAGCAACGAAAGTTGTTGAAGCTCCGGAGACTGTTGTGGAACACGAGCGGCAAATCACGGGATCTTCGCCGCCGCCTCTGCCACCGCTCCCATCTGATATGCCAGTGCTGATTGCTCGCGCTACGCCTGTACCGGCGCCGGCGGCAGCGCCGAGCCCGGCCGAAACTCCCACTGAACTTCCCAAGACCGGCAGTCCAGTATCCCTGATCGGCTTGCTCGGATTGTTGTTCTCGGGAGCATCGCTGCTCGTGCGATTCACACGACATTAACGATTGACCTCTCCTCTCCTCTAACTTGGGTTCGGCAATCTGCCTCGAATACACATGCCGAACCCCTTTTTCTTCTAGCCCAAAACTTCTCAGCCCTCCCTCGATTCCAGTCATAAATGTCGAGTGGCTCAGCTAGGGCGCTCGGACTTCAACAGGCGTTGGCGGGAGTTACCGCATTTCGACCTGTCGATTTGGGAAAACTGAAACATTTACTAGTTACTTTCCACCTGCTTGCTCTAGAGAATCTTTTCTTGAACTAAGAAAAAACAGAGGAGACTCTGATGCCGTTTGTCCCGAGATTCTTGTCCATCACGCAGTCTCGAGTAAATCCCAGGGTCGCCTTGGTTGTTCTGGTGACCTTGCTTGCAGGCTGCGGTGAAAAGCAGGCCGCAGGTCCGCCGCCCCCGCCAGATGTTGAAGTAGCGCCGGTGGAACAGCGGGATGTACCCGTCTATGGCGAGTGGGTAGCCCAACTGAACGGTCCTGTAAATTCCGACATCACACCGAAAGTGCAAGGCTATCTTCTCAGCCAGGATTATGTGAACGGCTCCATAGTCAGGAAAGGACAGTTGCTGTTCCAGGTTGATCCACGCCCGTTCCAGGCGGCTCTGGATCAGGCCAAGGCGGACGTAGAGAGAGCCGCATCTGCGCTGTCGAGGGCGAATAACGATGTGCAGCGCGATACGCCGCTTGCAGCACAATCTGCGATTCCGCAAAAACAGCTGGATGACGACATCGCGAATGTGAATTCTGCCAAGGCACAACTCGCCGCGGTTAAGGCCTTACAAGAGCAGGCTGAGTTAAATCTGGGATGGACGAAGGTTTACTCGCCAGTCGACGGCATAGCCGGAATAGCGAACTCGCAGGTTGGCGACCTGGTAGGCACGTCGACGAAGATGGTCACGGTTTCCCAGATTGATCCGATCTGGGCTTACTTCAACATCAGTGAAAGCCTGTATCTCGATTTTGCGCCGCAAATCTCAAGAGTTCTCACCAAGGGAAAGGTTCAAACTCCGGTTTCTGTCGAATTTCTACAGGCCAACGATGTTCCTTATCCGTTCAAAGGAAAGGTTATTTTCGTAAACCGCGAGATTACAGGCGGAACAGGCACCATCCAGTTGGCTGCGGCATTCCCAAATAAGGACGCTATCCTCCGGCCGGGCGGGTTTGGAAGGGTTCGCGTGCAAACCAGCACGGCCAGGGACGCCCTGTTAATTCCGCAAGCTGCTGTCATCGAAGTTCAATCGCAGTATCAGGTAATCGTCGTCGGCACCGACAATAAAGCGACGATCCGGCCAGTGAAAATGGGCGACCGCGTCGAGACAAGCTGGATTGTGACGCAAGGATTGCAGGCCGGCGAACGGGTCGTGGTGGAAGGAATTCAGAAGATCCAGACGCTCGCAGCGCAAGCGCCGCGTGAGCAGGTAAAGGATGGCGTTCCTGTCAATCCGAAGCAATATGCGGCCCCCTCGGCCCAAGGCAACTGACCATGGCTAAGTTCTTCATCAGGCGTCCTATCGTTGCCATCGTTATCGCCATCCTGATGACCCTCATGGGCCTCATCGCAATGCTCGGCTTGCCGACGGCACAGTTTCCTAACATCGCCGATCCAATGATCCAGGTGAAAGCGACCTACCCGGGCGCTGACGCGCAAACGATTGCGGAGTCCGTCGCGACGCCCATTGAACAACAGATGTCGGGCGTAAGTGGCATGAACTACATGTATTCACTTAGTGCCAGTTCGGGAGGTGGGAGCAGCTTATACATCGATTTCAAACTGGGAACCGACGTCAACACTGATCAAATTCTCGCGCAGATGCGGACTGGCCAGGCCAACTCTCAACTTCCCAGTGAGGTCGTCCAGCAGGGAGTGATCGTACAGCCCGGTACCACGGCGCCTTTCATGCTGCTCGACCTCTACTCGCCCGGTGGTGTGTACGACAACATTTTTCTCGCAAACTACGCGACGATCAACCTGCAGTATGCGCTAACGCGCATTCCAGGTGTTTCGCAGGTTCAGATTTTCGGCGCCGGGCCCTACGCAATGCGCATTTGGGTGAATCCCGACCGGCTGGCAAGACTTGGGGTTACCGTTTCCGATATCACCAATGCTGTGAAGGCGCAAAACAAAGTCAATCCGGCGGGGCAGATAGGCGGAGAACCCGTTCCCTCCGGTCAGCAATTCACCTACAACGTGCGGGCTCCCGGCCGTCTTCCCACGGTGGAAGAGTTTGGCGAGATTGTCGTGCGCGCGCAACCTGACGGCTCACTCCTGCGGTTGAAGGATGTGGCACGGACCGAATTGGGATCCCAATACTACTCTTATCAAGCGCGGCTAGGAGTTGCAGATGAGCGTAAGCCGGCTCAGCCCGCGGCGCTCATAGCGCTTTACCTGACTCCAGGAAGTAATGCGCTGCAGACCCGAGCTGCCGTCCTCAAGATGATGGACGAATCGAAGAGCAGGTTCCCACAAGGACTGGATTACATCGTCGCCCTCGATACGACACTCGCGGTGAGCGAGGGAATCCATGAGATCTACAAGACCTTAATAGAAGCCTTAGTGCTCGTCATTATCGTTGTTTACATCTTCCTCCAAGGCCTCAGGGCCACACTCATTCCTCTGCTTGCGGTTCCTGTTTCCCTGATTGGAACCTTCGCAGTCTTTCCATTGCTGGGATTCTCGATCAACACTCTATCTCTATTCGGATTGGTTCTGGCGATTGGACTGGTTGTCGATGATGCGATTGTTGTTGTGGAAGCCGTTGAACACAACATTGAGCATGGGATGTCGCCACGCGACGCTACCGTGAAAGCGATGGAGGAAGTCTCCGGACCGGTGATCGCCATCGCCTTGATTCTCTCCGCCGTCTTTATTCCCACAGCTTTTGTCCCTGGCATCACCGGCCAGCTCTACAAGCAGTTCGCAGTAACAATTGCGGTTTCTGTATGCTTCTCGGCGTTCAATGCGCTAACGCTCAGCCCTGCTTTGTCTGCGATGCTGCTTCGTCCACGAAAGGAAGCGTGGGGCCCCATAGGCGCATTCTTCCGCTGGTTCAATCGCATCTTCGGACGCACTACTGATGGATATGTGAGTTGGTGCGGGCACCTGATCCGTAAGGCCGGATTCGCCTTCTTGCTCCTGGCCATAATCACGGTTGCTACCGGTTTCTTCGGTAAGCGTCTGCCGCACGGTTTCTTGCCTGATGAAGATCAGGGATACATCTACGCTGGTCTACAACTGCCGGATGCGTCTTCGCTCCAGCGCTCGTCTGAGGCTGCGAAGGAAGTCGAGAAAGCTCTGATGGAGACGCGCGGCGTGCAGTATGTAAGTTCCGTTATGGGATACAGCATGCTGAGCGGAGTGAACGCTACATACAGTTCCTTTTTCTTTGTCTCTCTGAAGCCCTGGGAAGAACGCAAGACTCCGGAAACGAGTTACACCGGCATTAAAGCCCATTTGCAACAGGCTCTCTCCAAAGTTTCATCAGGAGTTGCCTTCTCGTTTCCGCCACCTGCAATTCCCGGCGTAGGAACTTCGGGCGGGGCAACTTTCATCCTGGAAGACCGGTCGGGCAGTGGTCCGGATTTCCTTGCCAGGAATGCGAAGCTCTTCGTCGCGGAAGCGCGCAAGCGTCCCGAGTTGGCGGGAGTCATGACCACAGCGTTGTTTGGTGTTCCTCAGGTTGGAGTAAAGGTCGACAACGCGAAGGCTATGACCGAGCAGGTTCAACTGAGCAGTCTCTACGAAACCATTCAGACTTTTATGGGTGGCGCGCTTATCAACTACTTCAACCGTTTTGGCTTGCAGTGGCAAGTCTATGTCCAGGCCGATGGTGATTTCCGCTCCCGGGCCGAAAATGTCGGCAAGTTTTATGTGAGAAATGCAACAGGTGGGATGGTTCCATTAAGCACGTTGACCAGCACTTACCAGCGCAGCGGTCCTGAGTTCATGATGCGCTACAACCTGTTCAATTGCGTACAGATCAACGCGGCAGCAGCGTCAGGGTACAGCTCAGGGCAGGCTATGGCAGCGCTGGAAGATGTATTCCACAAGTCGATGCCAAGCGAGATGGGCTTCGATTACATGGGCATGTCCTATCAGGAGAAGAAGGCCGCGGAGGGAGTATCGGCTTCTGCGATTTTCGGAATGGCGTTCTTCGTTGTGTTTCTGATCATGGCCGCGCAGTACGAGAGCTGGTCCTTGCCGTTTAGTGTCCTTTTGGGAACGCCTATCGCGGTGTTTGGAGCCTTTATCACACTCTGGGGACGCACGCTCGAAAACAACGTGTACGCGCAGATCGGGCTGGTCATGCTGATTGGGCTGGCGGCGAAGAATGCGATTCTCATTGTGGAGTTCGCCAAAATCGAATTCGACAAAGGAAAGTCGCCTGAAGAGGCAGCACTCATCGGAGCGAAGCTGCGCCTGAGGCCAATTCTGATGACATCTTTTGCTTTCATTCTTGGCTGCGTGCCGTTATGGAAAGCCGCTGGAGCAGGAGCAATTTCCCGACAAGTTCTGGGCACTTGCGTGATCGGGGGCATGCTCGCGGCATCAATACTGGGAATTTTTCTGATTCCTGTCAGCTTCGACTTCGTCGAGCGACTCGCTCATCGCAAGAAGAAAGAGCCCACACCTTCACCTGAAGTGAAAGCAGCGGCGGCCTAGAAATGAGGAGGTGCTCAATGACGGTCAGGACGAGTTGGCTCCTGCTTACGGTCTTCCTTGTTGGCTGCGCGGTAGGGCCCAATTACAAGCGACCGCAGGTTGCGGTTCCAGATGCCTACCGGGGTCTCGCGGCCGATGCGGACAAGACCAGCACTGCATCCCTTGCCGACGAGAAGTGGTGGACGCTGTTTCAGGACGAGCAATTGCAAAATCTGATTCGCACAGCGATCAATGACAATTATGACGTTCGCATCGCTGCCGCCCGCGTACTTCAGGCGCAGGCTGTACTGGGCATAACGCGCGCCGACCAGTTTCCAACGATCACGGGTGGGGCCGCAGCTACGAATGATCGATTCCCAAGAACCAAAACTTTTCCGCCGTTCGAAACCAACGCTAACAGCGTGAATCTCTCGATGATTTGGGAGTTGGATTTTTGGGGAAAGTACCGCAGGGCGACCGAAGCGGCGCGGGCCCAACTGCTGGCTACGGACTGGGGGAAGCGAGCAATCATCACCAGTCTCGTGCGCAACGTGGCCTCTGCGTATTTCCAATTGCGTGAACTGGACCTCGAGATGGAGATCTCGCAGCACGCGCTCGCGTCCCGCCAGGATTCTCTTCGCCTGGTAAAGATTCGCGCATCGGGTGGAGTCACATCCATGCTCGACGTCCGGCAATCGGAGCAGCTGGTTTATGAAGCTGCCGGCACGATTCCTGATTTGGAGCGACGAATCGAGCAGCAGGAGAATTTCATCAGCATCCTGATCGGCAAGAACCCGCAGGCTATACCCCGTGGCAAGACGCTACTTGAAAACACTTTTCCCCCAACCGTTCCGGCCGGGCTTCCTTCCTCGCTGCTCGAACGACGAGCAGATATCCAGGCGGCAGAGCAATCGTTGGTCGCGGCCAATGCGCGTATTGGAGTAGCAAAGGCAGCGTACTTCCCGCAGATCACTTTGACGGCAACGGCTGGATATCAAAGTTCATCCCTGACGAGTCTTTTTTCCGGTCCCGCAGGAACATGGAGTTTTGGGGGACAGCTACTGCAACCGATCTTCGAAGGCGGCAGACTCCGATCCGGAGTGAGACTGGCTGAAGCACAAAAAGAAGAACTCCTCCTTATTTATCAGCAGGCAATCCAAGAGGCATTCCGGGAAGTATCTGACGCACTCGTCGGCTACAAAAAAGATCAGGAGTTTCGGGCACAGCAGGAATTACTTACTCTGTCCGCGAAAGATGCGACCGCTCTTTCCCAGTCCCGTTACTCAGGAGGCGTGACCAGCTATCTCGAGGTCCTCGACAGTGACTCTCGTTACTTCGCTGCACAGCTGACCTTGGCCCAGACGCAGCTTAATGAGCGGTTGTCGCTGGTGCAGCTGTACGGAGCGTTAGGCGGAGGATGGCAACAGTAGGAAGCCGGCTCATCGTGAACTGTCATGAAAGTCACTCGCACCTCGATTCTCTTTGTGATTGTGGCCATAGTGCTGTTGAGCGCCGTGCCGGGCAGCATTCGGAGAATCGTCCAGACGGGCGATCCTTACTTATTTACAAAGCATTTTTTTCACGACATGCTGGCGCGCCTTACCGGACCCGGAAAGCTCAGATTCATTATTCAACCGACCGTCGCAATCATTCTTGGTGCTCGACACGGAATCAAAGATTCGCGTGCGAATCTGCGCCCCTTTCTGTCGATGCTTACTTTCCATGCTTCACATAGACGGCATGCATTCGCTACCGCGATCGCGGATGTTCGCGATCTCGTCGCAATAGCGATTCTGCTGGACATCATTTCGCAAGCGCTCATTTTTCATAACATCCATCCCGGCGCCGCGCTCATACTTGGCCCAGTCCTGATCGCAATCCCTTATAGCCTCGCCCGGGAGCTTGCCAATCGCATATTCCGTGGGCGGCGCCCTCGTGCAACTGCTGCAGGATCGGTTTGAGGCCCTACGGTGAAGATTCGAGGTGCGCGTTCATTTCTCGCAACGCTGATTCTGTCCACCGCCTGCTTCGCGCAAGACCTGACACCGAGAGCTTACGTAATAACTCCCACTAGCTCGAACGCCATCGTACTTTCAACCTCCTTTTTCGACGGCGACATTCTGTTTGATGGCTCGGTCCCGATTACAGACTCGACAGGCAGAGTCTCCGTTTCGACCCTGAGTCTCTATCACTCCCTAAGCTTTTTCGGACGATCTGCGAATGCCACTGCCTCTCTTCCGTATGCCATAGGAAACTTCCGCGGCAAAGTAATTGGCGCGGAGCACAACGCATATCGTTCCGGCCTTGTGGACACCATTTTTCGATTCTCAGTGAACCTGCTGGGTGGACCCGCGCTTTCCGCTCCAAAATTCCGATCATGGAAACAGAAAACCCTTATTGGAGCGAGTCTTAAGGTCGTTGCTCCCACCGGACAATATGACCCAACCAAGTTGATCAATCCTGGAGGCAATCGTTGGGTTTTCAAACCGGAACTCGGCCTGTCGCGCCGATGGGGGCACTGGATTGTGGATGCGTATTCCGGAGTCGTCTTCTTCACCGACAACCACAACTTCTTTTCTCAAAACCAATTTTCTGCCGGCACAAACATTCAGTCGCAAGCGCCTGTCGGTACCTTTGAGGGACACCTCAGCTACGATGTTCGACCCCGTCTGTGGGCATCCTTGGACGCTAATTTCTGGCGCGGAGGAAAAGCGAGTATCAATGGAATTGAAAATCCGGCGAGCCTGCAGTCAAACTCCCGACTTGGAGCCACGACCTCAGTACCGCTCACCACTCACCAATCACTGAAATTCAGCTACAGCAGGGGTGCTTACGTCAGGTTTGGTGGAAATTTCCAGAACGTCTCTATTGGCTGGCAGTACTCTTGGATAGGAAAGCCTAAGTAAAAGCCTGAGTAAAGGACGGATGAACTGAATAAAAACGGGGCGCAGAGTGAAGAAATCGAAGCCCTGCGTCCCAATGCTCTTCGGTTAAGCGGCTGCTCTTTTAGTTTTCTCGGCCCGTTTGGCAGCCTCGAATGCATCTCGATAGCCTCGCGCGATCGACCGAACGCCGCGCCCGATCTCCTCGTAAACCTCATCATCGAGATTTGCCAGCGACACCCGTAATGACCAGTCGGGAGCTTCGAAGCCTCCGCCGTTCAGGAGGACAATGCCGCGATCCGCAGCGAGGCGGAAAGCGAGATCGAGCGGGTGCACGTTCTTTTTGAGGTACTCGACCGCTTCCTCTCCCAGGTTCTTGCGCGCAAAGAACTCGAAATCGATCAGACCGTAATAGGCGTCATATAGAGGATTGGGCGTGATGTCCTCAAGTCCTAAGCCGTCGATCAACGCCCAAGCCCGCCGATGCAGGATCTCCATACAAGCTTTCTGATATTGCTTATTAACATCCATCAGCTCAGCGAGCGAGAACATAGTCATCATCACTTGCTGAGGTAAAGCGAGTCCAGCAGTGTGGTTCAAAGCAACATCGCGGCTGTCAGCCACAATGCGATCAATGAACTTAATTTTGCGCGGCTCGAGAGTAAGCGCGCCGTAGCGCTTATCGAGCGCCTTCAACTCGGCTTCTGGAAGGCTTGCAATTCGCTTGTCGAAGATGTTGTCTTCATGTATCGCAATTACCCCGAGTCGCCATCCCGTGCAGCCGACGTATTTCGAATAGGAGTACACACCGATGGTGTTGTGTGGGAGCTCGCCGAGCAGAGAGCGGAAGTTCTCAACAAACGTACCGTATACATCGTCTGTCAATATGAGCAGATCAGGTCGCTTCGTCTTGACTAAGTTCGCGATCTTGCCAATTACCTCCCTGCTCAGCGCCATGCCGGTGGGATTTCCTGGATTGACGACGAAGAAAGCTTTGATCTTGGGATCCTCGAGCTTCTTGATCTCCGCATCTGTAAATTGAAAACGATTTTCCTGCGGGGCCGCGATATTTATGAAATGCAACCCGTAATCCTCAAGATGCGGCAACTCCAGGTAAGGCGTGAAGATGGGCGTACCCAACGCGATAGTGTCGCCCGAACGAAGCAGGCGGTTGTTCTTCAAGGATTTGAAGATGTAACACATCGCAGCCGTCCCACCCTCGACCGAGAAGAGATCAAACTTGCCCGTCGGTACAGGATCGCCGCAGACGGCCCACATCAGGTACTCGTGCACGATGCGCTCGTTGTGGACAAGCATTCGATCAGGAACCGGATAGTTATCGCCGATGATCGAGTCCACCAGCTCGTGCACAAATGCATCGGGCTCGAAGCCAAACTTCTTAACGGCAAACCTCACCATTGATGATAGGAAGTTGGCGCCTGGCATTTCGGAATGTTTTGTAACCCAGGTTTCTAGACGCCCTGCGATGCCTTGTGCCTGTGGCATTCCGCCAAGACCTGCAGGATGCTCCATCACCCGCTTGCTCTCGGTGATAGCGAACTGGCCGAGTAGAAAATAACCCTCTCGTGGCGTGGTCGCGATCCAGTTGGGGTTGCCGCGGCCGGCGTTCAGAAATGCAGATTGTGTAGTGCGTGACGTTTTCTTAGCCAGTTTTATGAGTTCGTCCTTGATCTCGAACGGACTTAAGCTCTCGAACTTGCGCAACTCCATATCGTCCATGATTTTCTCCTCATGATTACTTCGAAGCTCCGAAGGTTAAGAGCACGATTAGAACCATGCCCCAGATAGTTAGGAAGGTGTTACCTACGGCATAAGTGACTGTGTAGCCCAAGGCAGGAACCTGACTCTTTCCTCGGTCACAAACCAGGCCCAGCGAAGCTGTCGTAGTGCGGGCTCCGGAGACAATGCCCAGCAAGATCGCATCGTGAAAACGAAATATGTATTTCCCGATGTACATGCCCAAAACGAGCGGCACAGTAGTCGCGACCGCGCCCCAGAGGAACAGGCTGATGCCTTGTGTCCGCAGTCCATTCACGAATCCCGGGCCAGCCGAGATCCCGACGATAGCAATGAAAATGTTCAGACCGACCGAGTTCATGAACCAGACGGTCGAAGACGGAATGCGCCCAAACGTCGGCCGAACGGAGCGCAGCCAGCCGCAGACAAGTCCCGATATAAGGGCGCCGCCGGCGGTTGAAAGCGTCAGTGGAATTCCCGCTACTTTCCAAACCACCGCACCTACCAGCGCACCGATCGCAACACCGGCGCCAATAAAAGCTACGTCGGCCACGTCGGTAGCCCGATCAGGTACGCCGAGCATTTTGATCGCCGCATTCGTATCTTGAGTGCGGCCCACGATGCTCAGAATGTCGCCGCGAAAGATCTTCGTATTCGGTAGCACCGGAATCGAAGTAGCAACTGCGCCGCGTGTGATCTTGCGCAGGAAAACGCCGCGCGCTCCGCCTTGTTGAGCGATTTCGGCGAGCGTTTTTCCATCCACCTCTTTCTTAGTGACACAAACGTCTACACCTTCAACTGGAACACCCAGTAGTTCCGGATCATCAACTTCGACCGGCGGCTGAACGCTGCCAGTGAGAGCGCTCTCACGCCCGCCTGAGACGGCAGCCAGCTTTGCACGCTCTCCGATGAGGTTTACTAGCACTTCACGGGCGCCGACTATGGCCACAACATCGCCTTCGCGTAGAACCGTGTCTGCTGTTGCCTCTTCAATCACGCCGTTTCGTCGCACTCGCAGAACAAAGACACGTGCGTTAGGAATCAGGGCTTCCGCGTCGGCGGCACGCAGGCCATTTACTCTACTGTTCGGCAATATACGAAAAGCACGCACTTCCCATCGGTGCCAGGCTGTGCCTGCTCCTCCAACCTCTTTAGTTCCACCCTGCTTCTCCTCGTAATCTTTGCAGGCTTTTTCAAGGTCAAACCGAAGCAGCGCCGGCCCAAATAACGCAATGACAATTGCCGAACCCACCGTTCCGAACATGTAAGTCACGGCATAGGCAATAGGCATGGAATCGAGCAGAGCTTTTGCCTGGTCGGCAGCCATTCCCAATCGGTTGATCGCGTCAGTTGAAAGACCCATCGCTGCGGAAATAGTTTGCGAGCCGGAGTAGAGTCCGGCTGCATATCCCAGGTCATAGCCTGCCAACTTCGTGATTACAACGGGCACTGCCAGGCAGAGTACGCATTGGACAACCGAAAAGATCGCTTGAGGTACTCCGTCTTTGGCTACTCCGCGAACGAATTGCGGCCCGACGCCGTAACCGACTGCAAACAAGAACATCAGGAAAACAGTGGCTTTCAGAGGTTGCGAAATGGTGATCCCGATTTGGCCAATAAGGACTCCGGACAAGAGCGTAGCGGTAACCGATCCGAGCCCAATGCCGCGGAACGTGAATTTCCCAAAATAGTAGCCAAATGCAAGTGTCAGAAAAATGGCGATCTCCGGATATTGCCGGAGCGTAGCTGCGAACCAACTAAACATCGCTAGTCACCTCTGTTCTGGCTCGCTCCGCGCATATCAAGAGCAGGGAAGCGAGAGCCTCATGACGGAGCTCTTTTGAGCAGGCTTGTCCTTGAGAAATTGAGCGCGCAAGAAGTACGGCGCGCCGATCAGCTCAGGAGCGGCTTGCGATCCCCATCTTCGGAATGAATGGCAGGTTCAACAACTGGCAAACTTCGCAGGTTGGAAAATGAAGCAGGGCTGAGATTCGCGGCGCGGCTCCAGGAGCTAGCTCATTAAATACACGATTACTGTTCCCCAGGTAGTCAGCAGGATGTGTCCGATCGCTGCAGTATATGAATAGCCCAGTGTCGATACCGAGCTGTCCGATTTGTCCTGCACTGCAGCAACGCCCGCGATCATCGTTTGAGCTCCTGCCAGTCCTCCCAGCAGAAGTACTGGGTTCAGTTTCAGAATGTAGCGTCCAAAGTAAAGGCCCGTGATGAGAGGGGTGAGAGTAACGATGATGCCGCCTAAGAACAACAAGTAACCCGATTCTTTGAGAGTGTGAACGAAAATAGGTCCAGCTTTAAGGCCGATCATGGCTACGAAGGCGGCGAGCCCGAGAGACTTCATGAACAGGATTGCTTCATGCGGCATCCGTCCGAACCAGGGGCGCACCGAATGCATCCATCCGACAATCAAGCCGGCCAGTAATGTACCGACACTAGTGCCAAGAGTAATCCTCAAGTGCCCTACAGGAATGGTCAAGGACGCTCCGAACAAAATGCCTATGAAAACTGCAATGCCCAAAATCGAAAAGTCCGCTTCTTCTACCGGTTCCAGTTTCATTCCGACAATAGGTGCCAGCTTCTCGACCGCCTGCTCCACGCCCGTGACTTGAAGAACATCGCCGCGCTCTAGACGAACATTAGTGCCCACCGGCATCGATTTTCCGCCCCGCATGATTCCTCGTAGAAGAACACCTCGTGTTTCGTCGAAAGTTTCAACCAATTCTCGCAGTGTCTTGCCTGCGACCGCTTTATTGCTAACGTAGAGATCAAAAGAAGCTACGGGGATCTCCAACAATTCTGGATCAGGAACTTCGCTTGATTTCGGACCAAGCACCTTCACCAGCACTTCGGTTCGACCGAGCACCGCTACGGTGTCACCAGCCTCGAAAACCGCTGTTCCGGTTGGAGTGAATATTTCATTATTACGTCGAATGCGTTCCACGAAGAGACGCGCACCGGGAACAGACCTCTCTGCGGCCGCTATTGTTTGTCCTATGACAGGTGCATCTTGGGCAATTGTGTATGCCCGAATTCCAATAGGCTGCCATCCTGAAGAGACGCCAAACTTCGACCGTTTAATCCCCAGGCTAGCTTCCAATTTTCTCGACTCGCTTCGTAAGTCGATGCCCAAGAGTTTGGGTCCGAGACTGCTGCAGCACCAGATCACACCAATGGTGCCGAACAAGTAGCAGATTGCGTCTGCAACCGCTATGTGGCCGATTAATATTTGCTTTTGTTCCTCCGCAAGAGATAAGCCGCGGATTGCTTCGCTCGCAGTGCCGATCACCGGCGATTCCGTCAATGAGCCTGACAATAAGCCTGCTGAGAACCCAGGATCAAGCTTGAGGAAACGTGCAACCACATATGCGGTTGCCAGGCCGATCACCGGAACAAAGACAGCAAGCGTGGCCCACCGCCATCCC
This sequence comes from Terriglobales bacterium, assembly GCA_035764005.1. Taxonomy (NCBI): domain Bacteria; kingdom Pseudomonadati; phylum Acidobacteriota; class Terriglobia; order Terriglobales; species Terriglobales bacterium. The sequence goes on along the minus strand of DASTZZ010000069.1, from coordinate 161,158 downwards.
TCACCTTTAAGATTTCGGAAAAAGCTCGGACCGACGGAGTATCCGATCCCAAAAAGGAACAGCAGAAACAAAATGGCTTTTGCCTGATCGGATACGGGTACGTGGAAAAAGTTGCCGAGGAAAATTCCCGCCAATAGGGAGGACGTGACCGTACCCAGTCCGACGCCCCGAAACTTAAGACGCGCGATCACGTACCCGAGGCCAATGGCAAAGTAGACGCCCATTTCGGGATATTTCGTGAACAACTTTGCCAGCCATTCCATTCCATCGCACTCAGATCAATAGTTTGCTCGACAACGTCAACTTTCGTGGGTCAAGCAGCAGTAGTGCGTGTAGCTCGCTTTGGTTCCTCAACCGCCCGCCCATGTCCACCTGCAGCTTCGAGATATGCGGGCTTGAGCAACTTCAAGCCAAGCGACGCAGTGAATCCGTGAATTTCTTTTACGTCGAGTTTGCGCATGAAATCGATCGTTTCACGATTGATCACCTGCCCTGGAACCATGATCGGAAATCCGGGAGGATAAGGAATCACGAAATTCGCGGATACCAGATCGGGACCGTCCTTGAGCCGCTTGTCAATGTCCGAGCTCGATAGCTTCACATGTTCACACTGCTCTTCTCGGTATGCTCCGAAGAACGCAGAGCGTACATCGCCCTCGCTGGTCGCGCTGGCGGGGCTTTTTCGGAAACTATTGTGGAAAGAAGTAAAGTTCGGGAGATCCGGCACATCTTCCATTAGTGCCTTTACTCGTGTGGCGAATGCTTGCTGAGCCTCTTTACCACCACGCTGAAGTTTGCCTTCAATTTTCTGTGAAATCTCTACCAGAACTTTGAGGAGATGAGCGATGTCGCTGCGAGTGTTATTGATGTTGGTTTGCAGTAGAACGCTGTTGCGCGATGTCTTGTTCAATTGAATGTCATAGTCCGCGGCGAGCAAATTCTTGAATTGCGTGCCATCGAATCCTGCGCTGCCACACACGAGTGTAAGCCGCGTGACATCGAGCGCTACTTCATCCTCTCGCAGAGATTTCACCGCCGTTGCCCAGTTCGTTCCCGGTACCCGGTAATCGACGAAGCCCGAAAGCCGAAACTCCTCGGGGATCATTTCGTCTGCTCCGGCCACATGAAAATACTTTGAAACGAGCGGGTGCGAATTGACTTCGCGGCGCACGTCGAGAGCTAATTGAATCGCGCGATTTACAAGCTCGTATCCTTCAAGCTCCATTTGCCGGCGCGCTACATCAAGCGACGCGATGATCTGCAAGTTGGGCGAAGTAGAAGCGTGAGTAAATACCGCCTCATGGAACTGCTCTTCCACAGTGTGGTAGTCCTGATCTTTCACCAATACCATCGATCCCTGGCGCAGGCACGACATCGACTTGTGGGTAGAGTTCGTCTGGTATACCCGCAAGCGCACCTTGTCGGGGTCGGCCAGAAGACGAGTCTTCAGTACCTCTGGGTTGGATAGATCCAGGTCTCCCAGTTTCTTTTTTTGTGCTTCGTAGGCAAGGCGATACGCGGGCTCTGCGAACTTACGCTCGAGAATAGCTGCAGCACCCATGGCGGTTCGTCGTCGATAGAATGGGCTCCATCTCGCGAATCCAAACCACGCCTCGTCCCACAAAAAGATCAGGTCGGGCTTGATGGCAAGGCACTCCTCCATCACCCGCTCAACATTGTAGATATGACCATCGAACGTGCAGTTCGTAAGGACGAGAAGCCGAGCTCGATCGAGCTTTCCCTCTGCTTTGAGTTCGAGAAGGGATTTCTTGATGGAGCTGAGCGGTACCGCACCGTACATTGAAAACTTTGTCAAAGGATAAGCTTCAAGGTAGAGGGGAAGCGCTCCGGAAAGTACCGCGCCATAGTGATGTGACTTGTGACAGTTTCGATCGACCAGCATGATGTCGCCCGGAGCCAGCAAAGCCTGCTCGACCATTTTGTTGGAAGTAGAAGTGCCATTGGTCACGAAGAACACATGATCTGCTCCAAATGCGCGAGCTGCTTTGTCCTGTGCGATCTTGATATTCCCGGTGGGCTCCAGCAGGCTATCGAGGCCGCCGGTAGTCGCCGATGATTCGGCCAGAAACAGATTCATCCCATAGAACCTGCCCATATCGCGAATCCAGTTCGACTTGAAGATGGATTTTCCGCGTGCTACGGGCAGAGCATGAAACGTGCCGATTGGCCTTTGCGCATATTTTTGAAGATTGTCGAAGTAAGGCGTGTCATATCGATCAGCGATTGCATCAAGAATGCTCAAGTGCAATTCGACGGGCTCCTCGACCTGATAAAAAATTCTCCGAATGCATGCGGCTGCCGCGAGATCTCCCGCAACTTTTTCTACTTCGCTTCCACTGAGAAGAAATATGTCGAGTTCGGGACGAATCTGCTTTAGTGCTTTGGCTAGTTCTACAGTCTGGGCACCGGAACGTCCGCTGAACGAGTTTGCAGGCAAGTTTCCTGCCAGGAACTCTCGCAGGACTGGCGCGTTGTGCGACGAGGGGAATGCAACGCCATCCGAGGCGATTACCGCCTCCAGATTTCCGTTCAAAATAGACGCGAGGATAGCGTCTTCAATACTGCCAACGAAAACAAGCTCGTAGATGAACTTATCGTGAGGTCGGCGGAGCTTTTTGTATTCCTGTGCCATCTCAGGCCAGGCCTCTTGCCTCACCGGTGTCACAACAAGGACTTCAAAATAGGGGCGATGAACAGCCGATTCATCTGCTCCAGGAATTCGGTCTCCAAGTCTGACGGGCTGCTCTTCTCCTTCCCAGTCAGCTGCGTTGCTTCGATAAGAATTCGTCAGCAGAGCCATGTTGATCAGCTGTGCTAAACGACTTGTCCGCCTCGAGTCATTCGATGCTATGGCTGCGCCCAGATCGCGCATCAAAACTGGGCCGGGATAGGCGAAGTAGTCCTCCCACTGCTTTAGTTCTTGGAAGGCTGTCGCCGCCGAACTGGAATCTCTCTCTGTCCCGCCTTCCCAGGCACGAGCTGCATCGAGCAACTTCCTCCAGCGATCGAATCGAGCCTCTGCTGCGGTAAAGAACTGATCAACACGAACGCCCGATGCACTTGCTGCAGTACTCATCACACTCCTCCGTAACGTGTCTGGCTGTTTGTTGTTTTCCGGCCGGACTCTAAGCTACTTTCCAGAGCTCCCAGCTTTGACGAAGTTATATTTGGCACTCAGCATTAGGCGAGGCGCCGTGCCTGTAGAGCCGTCTTTCTTTACTACCCATCCATACAGAAACTCTGTACCTACGTTCAGAGATCCAACAACGTTCCAAATAATGTTTGTTGCTGTGTAATTGCTTTGATGGAACGTCGTGCCGGGCTGGAAATCAGTGTTATCGACCTGTACGAAGCCGTACATGACCGATGATCGGACTTTGTCAACCCAGAAATGTTGATAGCTTCCATATGCAGCCACTACGGGCACTGCTTTGAGATGTGGATCCTGGGTGCTCTTCACTGCGGCATCGATACCCAGCCCAGACGTATCGTTGAGATACCGCTCAATGCCATTTCCGTAAACTCCCTGATAGACAAAGGTATCTTTGTCGAACGTTTTCTGAGATCCAGTGAAATTAAATCCCCACGCAAATACCGAGTCACTGACTCCGTTTGGTAAGAAGGCTCCAACACTTCGAAGTAATGCGGAGACTTGAACGTGGCCTTTGTCCATATCGTGCCGAAAGGTGGCCGTTCCGTCAGGCGCCTGGTTACTTGGTAATGCATTGAACTCTGGAGTTTTGAACGCGATGTCCGACGACGCCTTTTCGAGAGAAAGTCTGAAGCTGGTCTTTTCGGCAAGGGGAATCGAGTAACGGAACTGTGGATTGCGTAACGAGACCTGCGCGTTGGGTCCTTGAAAATCGAGTTGATCCGGCCCTGAATCGGGATCCTGGAAATTTGAAAACGTTTGCCCAATCAAAAAGTTCTTCATCTGTGCATATGCATGGCGCATGCGCGGTGTAGTCGAACTGGACCCGAAAAGATCGCCCTCAACAAAGAACCTGACGCTCCCGAGGTCTTCCAGGGGAATGAGGAAATCCATATTCAACCGGGTGGGCCGGACAGACACTGTCGAGTTGGTTCCGCCTCCACTTGCCGGCACCGGAATACCCGATGGAATAAAGCGTTCGGTATCACCCGCGGGCCTGAGGTCGCGAATAAAGTCGGTTTTGAAGTAGCCCCCGATTTTCAGAAGCGTCTTTGTACCTGGAAGTCGGAAATATCCTGGAAAATTCGGATCGAGAGGAGAATTGTCCAGACGCGGGGCAGCCTGAGAATCTTGAGAATATGTTTCGTAGCCGGCCACCGCTTCTCCTGTGGCGTGCTTTGTCTGCTTGCTCAGCTCTTCAATGACTTCTTCTTTCTGTTGCTGGTCAGACGACTGCTGCGCATTGGCCGCGCCCGCACTCTGCGATTCGGCAGGTCGTGCGGAAAGTCGATTGAGCTGGTTCTGCACGTCTGCCATTTGATTCCTCAGATTCTCAAGTTGTTTTTGCAAATCCTCGACGCCAGTGGGGCCGGGATCTGAGCTTTGCGCATAAGATACGGTTGCATACAATGCAAGGCATATGGAGATGCGAGAAAGATATTTGCGAGTAAAGATCACAGGTGCACTCCGTAACGGTAGAAGTGTGGTTAAGTATTTCGTTGACGGCACTTGTTACAAACTGTCAAAAGTTGCAGCCGGTACTTAGCCAGGCACTCGAGAGCAATACTCGATCCATATGTAGGTACATTACTGTTACAAGTGCCAATAGAAGGTCATAGCAGCGCAGCCTACTCTGTGGAAGCACACTGTCTAAGCTGAACGAATTATGCAGGAAGTCGGATCGATCTCATGAATCAAACGCCGCGCTTGTGTCAGCTGTCAAAGCTGCGATGGTGCGCAGCGTTGCTCCTGCTGCTAATACGAATCGTGGTTGCGCAAGACGTATCTAAACTCTCGCCCGAACACTCGAGCATCGAAATTAAAGGCACGCCGGAGTTGGAAACGATGTTGCGAATTCACAACCGTGACATAGTTATGCTGCGTGCCACCGTGGGCGGATTTATCCCTGCCATGCGGGCAAAAGACATTGGGGCGAGAGTGAATGAAATCCTAAAAGGGAGTGCGACTCCGCCTTTGGTGGCGATGAAGCCGATTTCCCAAGGCGTAGCCTTCTACATGGGAGGCAACCTCGCATTCGCCATCGTCTATGAAGATTTAGACCCGACGTCGGGGCAAACCATTCAGCAAGTGTCTGAAGAAGCGCAACGACGGCTGAACGTTGCAATAAAAGAATCTTTTGAAGCTCGCAGCATGACCGGTCTCGTTGAAAGCATCATCTTTGCTTCCGGAGCAACCGTTGGTTTTCTCGTGTTCTTGCTGATCATGCACAAGATGCGGATCGCGTTCCAACGGTTTGTAGACCATCATCGCCGCTTCGCGGTGGAGGCCGGAGAACGTCTTACAGCCCTGGCCCGAATCAGCCGCGGCGCGTATCGCACGTTCATTCTGCTGTCAGTCATTGGACTTGAACTAGGCGTTGCCAATCTGTGGCTCACATTTATCCTTCAGCGATTTCCATATACCCGTCCGTGGGGAGAAACCTTCAGCAGAAAGGCTCTATTGCTTCTGCTTCAGGTTGGGAGTGCCATTGCACGTGCGCTTCCCGGCTTAACAATGGTGGCGATCATCATGGCGGCCTGTTATGTCTCAACAAGAGCGATCAACAAGCTCTTCTATTCCATAAAGTCCGGAGAGATTACGCTGCAACTCATTCATCCTGAGGTCGCGGCACCCACGCGTCGATTGGTGGCGGCAGGCATCTGGATATTCGGCCTGGTGTTGGCTTATCCGAACCTGCCTGGGAGTCAAACCGACGCTTTTAAAGGTATATCCGTTCTACTGGGACTACTCGTGACTCTTGGATCTTCAGGTGTTTTTGGACAGGCGCTTTGTGGGATATTGCTTATGTATTCACGCGCTTTTAAGGCCGGCGACTACGTCAGCATCGACGCGACCGAGGGTGTCGTCATCGAGGTAGGCGCGTTATCGACCAAGATCCGTACTATAAAAAATGAAGTAGTAAATATTCCGAATTCGCTTGTCGTGACAACCCAGACTAAGAATTATTCGAAGCTACAGAAGACCACAGGCGTGATTGTTCACACAGAAGTCACGATTGGCTACAGTGCCCCTTGGCGTCAAGTGGAAGCGATGTTGCTTCTCGCCGCAGAGCACACGGAAGGAATTCGACGGTCTCCAGCTCCATTTGTCTTGCAGACAGCCCTCGGCGACTATGCGGTTCAATATCAATTAAACGCATATCTCGACCGCGCCGAGGAGAAAGTGCCAATGCTGGCTTTGCTGCACCGGCGGATTCAGGATGTATTTAATGAATATGGAGTGCAGATCATGACCCCGCATTATCGACGAGATCCTATTGAACCCCAAGTCGTACCGAAGGCCCATTGGTTCGATCCGCCGGCTAACGTCAGCGAGACCGCTGTTCCCGATACCACGATGAATGCAGGAGTCGCAAGCTAAATATCGTGGTACGTTTGCCCGTACTCACCGAATCTCTACCTCTGTAAGCTGTAACCTTTGTCAGTGGCCCTCGACAGCTTTGGCCGTCTACCATCCTGACGAACAGCCTGAATCAAGATGCCTGTGTGACTCGTGTGAAACACCATCGACCCAGGCTCTGGAATTGGCAGTTTTATTGAAATCTAGAACTGGAGAAGTCTATGTCGAGAATCACTTGCTTATCTGCCGTGCTTTTGCTGGCGGTAACATCCTTATTTGCACAGGATGTTCGCTATAACTTCGACAAGAGCGCGGACTTCAGCAAATTTAAGACCTACAAATGGGTGCCAATCAAGGGAGCTCAAACACCTAACGAACTCGTCGAACGGCAGGTGAGAGCGGCGATCGACGCGCAATTAGCAGCAAAAGGGCTCAGCAAAGTTGATTCGGATCAGGCGGATTTGTTCGTCGGCTACCAGACTGCGATCGGCCAAGATAAGCAATTTACGTCGTATAGCACCGATTGGGGATATGGAGGCGGTTGGTATCGTGGTGGATGGTATGGGGGCGCCGGTGGATCCTCGATGACTACCGGACAGACATCGACTATCTATACCGGCCAGCTAGCCGTTGACATGTACGACTCTGCCAACCACAGTCTAGTGTGGAGAGGTGTTGCCAGTAAGACCTTGGATCAGAAGGCCAAGCCCGATAAACAGGAAAAAAATCTGAACAAAGCTGTTGCGAAGCTGTTCAAGAATTATCCTCCAGGCGCCAAGAAATAGGGGGACCTAGTGCTTTCTTAACAGTTGGCTCCCTCGTGCTAAAGCCTGCAATTCGAGCCTTTCATTGACGTACTCCCGGAAGCAGCGACACTGCGCGTGATTTTTGCCCTGATCCTTTCGTCGGCGGTGGCGCTGCTCCTCTGCCGCTCCAGACGCTGGATGAACTTGGATTCTACTCTTGGAGCATTTCACGTTTACGCAGTCCGATAATCGCTCACTAAGTGCTTCTTGCACCCTTCCGCAACGCCTCCTGCCAAGAAGACGTACGCATCGCGGAGAGATCGGCCGCTGCTAAAACACTGAACTCAAATCGGAGCGAAGCGAAATGTCGCCTGAAAAGCGCTTAGATAATACTTATCCTGGGAAATGGAATCGCAATTAGCTTGGGATTCGATCGCTTTATCCGGCGTGCGCATTGATGTTCGGAGGGCTCGGGAACCATTTTGCCGCCGACAACAAAGGCTCTGTCGACATCCAGCGCGCAGGATCGTAACACGCGCTATGGAGCAGGCAGAGCCTTCGCTTAGCGGAGTCTCCGTTCAGTTTACTGACCGTGACCAAAATTGAAGACCACGCCAGCCGAATACCGAAAGCTGTTCTGATTAGCATTTTCTTCGGTAAAGAAATTGCCAAAACGTGTGAGCACGTAGTCAAACTCAGCGGGCCTGATTGAGACAACATGGTTGATTGGAAAATCAAGTCCGCCACCGAGCATCATTGCCCAGCCATTGTTCGACGGTGAATTCTGCACGCCAGGGCAGCCTGTAGCGGTAGGCTGGCAGATTGTTTTGAACGCACTGCCGTAGACGTTGCTGTGTGCAGCACCGGCCAAAGCATGCGTAAGCAGTTCCATATGCTGGCCGCGGAACTTGAGCTGCGGACCAAAAAGATAGGTAAACAGGTTGCCTGACACGCTTCCGTGCGCCCCCGAGGGAAGAGATGGGCTGGCAGGAATAGTAAAGCTATCGGTGAAGCTGCCGTATCCCTGAAGGTCCATCTTCACACCAAGATGGGAAGTGAAGTTATAGACGAATGCTCCGCCACCGCCGTTAAGGCTCTTGTTTTGCGTGAATGCCTGACTTGGGGCAAAGTGCATGTAGGAGTAGTCTAGAGAGAGCTCTGCCTTTGGATACTCCTGCGCCATTGCCGCCACTCCAAGCAACAGAACCGTTGCAAAAACAAACAGGTTTTTCAAGGTCATTTTGTTCTCCGTTTTCTCAGTGAGTCCGAAAGGCAAGCCGAGTCACCTTCCAACTTATCGATATCAATAAGACATTGATATCAATCAGCACTGTAGATGACGCCGACCAGAAGGAGCGACTGGCAAGAGTTACAGGCTGACAGTAGATGTATAAGCAGAGTGGAGTTAGCAGTTACCGAGCTGTTGCGGCCATTCGCGCTGTGCTACTGAGAGCTTGGTCCGACAGTATCGCGTCAGAAGAGCTTTTATGGCCTGGATCGGTAACGAGGTAGGTTGTTTGAGAGGGAAAAGCAAACTGAACTCCAGCTTGCTGTGCGATAGCCATAATCCCGTGCAACAGCTCCTCTTGCATCCGTAAAAATTGATTCCAATCGATCGCAAACACATAGGCAAATACTTCGATATTCAGCGAGAAGCTGGCCATTTGTAAGAATCGCACTCTCACAGTATCCCGGTCTATGTAGGGACTCGTTATCAATAAATTCCGCACACTCTCCGTCATTAAACTTATCTGTGCAGGCGTCGTCTCATATCGAACAGCGATGATTGGATGGAACCAAAACTTATCACGACACGAAATGATCTCGAGATTCATATTCGCGAGTTGGCCGTTGGGAATAACGAGCATAGTGCGATCCAAGGTGCGAATCCTGATCGATCGCAAGCCGATATCGTCTACGGTCCCAGTGATTTCGCCAACTTTCAGAACATCTCCGACACGCACCGCCTCGTCCAAGATAAGCGAAATCCCTCCGACCACATTCTCAAGCGTCTTCTGGGCTGCCAGGGCGATCGCAATACCTCCAACACCGAGGCCAGCCAGTGCGGCTGTTGGACTAATTCCAAAGTGCCGGAGCACGACCAGGAATCCCGCAAACACGAGTATCAAATCAATGGATCGGCGCAGCAGGCGTTGCACCGATGCTGCTCCCGAGGAATTTCTATTATGGCTCCGAAAACGAACATACCGCTCGCTTCTGCGATTCACGAAGATCAAAAGCCAAACGGAAGCGCAAATGCTGATCAAGGTTGCCAGCGTCGACCAGAACTGCCGCGCTATGAGCGATAGACCTACGGCCGAGAGCAACCATCTAATGCATCCCGCCACAATCAATAGACGGATGGGGTGAGGCAGCACCTGTTTGGGAGTTTGCGAAACCTGTCTAAGAAAGCGTCGAAAAGCCCAGCCAACTATCGGCACCAGCAGGCGGTTGAGCAGCCCAGTGGCAAAATAAACGAGTGGTAGACCGACAAACACAAACAGCCATTCGTATGCCGGAACCCCCAATAAATAGTTATTGACAAGTGCTGCAGGAAAAACGTCTTCAATAGAAACTTGGTGGGTTTCCTCGTAGATTTCTGGAATTGCTTCCAGCGTCGTACGAGAAAAGAGCCAAATTGGTCCTGTATCCTTCTTATCGATGCGTTCAAGCGTTACGTCAAGGCTGGTGCCGTTTACAGTTCCGACCAAATACAAATCAGGCCTGAGCAGACTGGTCGCAGTGCCTTCGGGGCGATCGCTGATTTCATTAAGACGCGCCGGCAAGCGTCTGTTCAGAACGACAAAAAGTTCCGCTGCAAGATTCGCGGTCGTCTTCGCTCCATCTCGCGCATTGAGATATTGCGCGGCGATTTGATTGTCGCCTTTGCCGGCTGCAATTAAGAATCCGAGGACTGTACCGCGGGGGGTACTGCGTCCGAGAGGATCTTTTTGTGCCGGCGGCGTAGGCGCCGGAGTAGATGGAACTCCTAATTGCCCCCATCCGGGCGCCGTCAGGCACGACATCAAAATGAGGCATGTGACAGTCCAGCAGCGGTGGAATGCACGTTCCATAGAATACGCACAGCAGAACTTTAACATTGGCAATTGTGGTTGCGCTTAAGAAGAACCGAGACTGGCAGGACTAGCAGCAGCACCAAGAATCAAGGAGTGTCCCGTATGTTTTGACAGTAACGCAAGAAACGCTATGCCATGTATTCCTGTGTTTATCAGTTCAGAGCGTTGCAGGAAGTTGGTGCGGGAGCTTAAGAATGTTGGGCGCCGTCACACGTCGCAGCTCACAAATAGTCATGGTTGTGGCCCTAATAATGAGTGTGTCTCTGATTGCGTTATCGCAGTCAGATGTTCGTGAAGTTACGCTGATCGTCAATGGTCACAGCGGAACAATCATAGTCTATCGAATTAGTGGGCAAACATTTGTTGATATCGATGCGCTTGCACGAATCGGAAACGGCTCAACGCAAATTACAGACAATCAGCTCATTCTTACGCTACCAGCGGTTTCCACTCCATCTGAGCCCACACAGGTTCCCGAAGCAATGACAAGACAATTCATGGCAGCAGCGTTGAAAGATTTAGGACTGATTAAAGAATGGCACACGACTATTGCGCATGCTCTTCAACGCGCGATACCAGGCGATGGGAGTCGTCTGGGGGTGTTTCACGATCGCGCTGCTGAGGGCCTACATCTTGCAAGTGTTGAGGCTTCAACTCAGCCCGATCGTGATGCATTGCGCTTATTAACCAATCACTTCAATCAGGTTGATAACTGGAAACACAAAGTCGTGGATGCCCGCAAAGCCATGAACACTGCGAATTATTCGCTAAGTGGAGACGGCCTGGACAAGGATGCCGACTACCAGGAGCTTTCAGCCTGCTCAGGATTTCTCAGCGCAATGCTGGCGGCAGGAAAATATTCGGATGATGGTTCCTGTCGCTAGCCGGCTAGGGTCGGCATGTCATGTACGCAGCTAACGTTCTGGCAACCTTATCAGTTCATTGGATATGTGTGTCGGGAGAGCATTGACCGTAGTCGCGGACACTTCATCGATGGCGGCGTCGCCCCTGTTCGGCCATGAAAACGAAATTTCTAGTTCCGCTAACGTTTTGTTCGATGTTACTAAGCCTCGCCTCAGCCCAATCGGTGCCCATTTCGAGTTCTGCCTCCAATGCTCCACAAATCTCCAAGCACCTGTCTGCAAAGGATGACATTACGCGCATCGGACATCGTAACGTCGGCCACCGGGGCTTCGGCAATTGGTACTCTATCGAAAGCGAAATCGCGCTGGGAAAAGAATGCTCCGGCATAGTCGAAGGTAATATAAAGCTCTTTGAGGATCGTGCCGTTACAGAGTACGTAAATGGCATTGGGCAAGCCCTGGTCCGGCATTCCGATGCAAAAATTCCATTTACGATTAGAGTGGTGGATTCCGATGACCTTAATGCGTTCAGTTTGCCGGGTGGGTTTTTATACGTGAATTACGGCGTCATTATCCGTTCTGAAAACGAAGCGGAACTCGCCGGAGTCATGGCTCACGAAGTTGCACACGTGGCTGCTCGGCATGCCACGCGACAGATGACAAGGGCCAATCTTCTAAGCCTCGCATCGCTTCCATTAAACGTTGCCGGCGGCGGAATGATTGGACAAGCGATACAGCTAGCTGTTGGTTTTGTAAAACCAATGGAAATGCTCAAGTTTTCCCGCGGCTTCGAATCAGAGGCTGATTATCTGGGATTGGAATACCTATATGCAGCCGGTTACGATCCGCAGGCATTTGTCGCCTTCCTCGAACGATCTAGTGCTGAAGAAAAGCGCACGGGGAAATGGGATGGACTGTTTTCGACACATCCATTAACCAGAACACGGATCAAGAAAAGCCAGGCAGAGATCGCAAGGATCTTTCCTGGGCGCGATTTATATGTTGTAAACACGTCCCGATTTGATGAAATCAAAGCTTACCTGCTTGCTCTTGCAGGCCCACACAAAGCAGAATCCGAACGAAAATCGCATGAACCCGGATTGAGACGAAGACTCCCTGGTTCAACTTCCAATTGAACGCGTGGTGAGCGTGCTGGTTCTAAGCTCGCTCCTCCAGCGAGGACTGAACGGGAACGCACACCAGTAGCTCTGTTCCTTGTTTAGGCTTAGAAGTAATCGCCAGCGTGCCACCGAAAGGAAGAATGCGCTCCCGAATGCTGAGTAATCCAAGGCCCACACTCTTGGCAGCCTGCTCGGGATCGAATCCTACACCTAGATCGCGAATCGCCAGTTGAATCTGGCCGGGTCTTCCAATTAGCTCTGCTTGTAATTTGCGGACTCCGCTATGTTTCACAGCATTGTGTACACCTTCTTGCAGCACACGGAGCAAAGCCAGGGCAATGTCTGGTGGGACTGTGCCGGGCAGACCCCTTTCAGTGAATTCAATTTTCACTTTCTGGTGGCGTGCAAGGTCATTACAAAATCCTCTCATCGCCGCAGCGACGCCCAGATGCTCCAATGTTACCGAGTGAAGTTCGTGCGACAATGCCTGCAAATCAGAACTTATCTCCATCGTTCGCTTCAGTAATCGCTCGATTCGTTCGTGGCGTTTTGTGTGAAACACAGGCGCGGAATCGAGTTGTTGAAGCTCGATTGCCAACATCGCCAAGCGTTGATTGATATCATCATGAAGCTCGCGCGCAATTCGCTTCCGTTCATTTTCTTGAGCTTCGATCAACCTTCTGCTGATGTTTCGTAGCACATCTTCCGCCATTCGCCGATCAGTGTCATCAATGCAGGAGCCAATGTAACCGGCAAATAAGCCGTCAGGATCAAACCTAGGCGCTCCCGTATCAAGAAGCCATCGATATTCGCCATCAGCTCGCTTAATACGATAAGAAAGGTTGAACGGGACGCGCCGATCGAAGCTGTTTGAATAGATCTCCCGCACGTTGCTGAGATCCTGCGGGTGAACGCCTTCCATCCAGCTGTCTCCGCGCTCCTCTTCCAAACTCCGGCCGGTGAATTCTAACCATCGCCGATTGAAATACGTGCGCTTCTTATCGGGATCGGCCATCCATATCAGCACAGGAGCGGAATCTGCGATGATCTGGAAGCGTACCTCGGTCTCGCGCAAGCTCTGTTCCATGCGCTTGCGTTCTGTAATGTCGACGATCTGTGACACGATATATCGCGGTTTCTTGGTTCCGGAATCGCGAATAAGAGATCTCCGTACATCACCCCAGAGGACCTGTCCATTCTTGTGAACGTACCGAGTCTCGACAGTGCTGTTACGATCATCGCCCGATTCCATTCGCTGCAGTTCACTTAGAGTCGGTTCTCTATCTTCGCTGTGAGTTATCGCAAGCAGGTCTTTTGCAGAGAGTTCGTTCCTCCCGTACCCGAGGAAGTCGCACAATGCTTTGTTAACAAAGATAAAACGTCCGGATGTGGAGGTTAGTGCCATACCAGTTGGAGCGTCGTTGAAAATGGTACGAAACCGCTCTTCGCTCTCTTGCAGGCTCTGCAGTGCACGATTGCGTTCGGTCATATCTGTGGTGGAAGCGAGCATCCATTCGTGATTCATAGCCCCCGTTTCGTTGATGTCACGGACGATGTTGGTGCAGTAGGATTCTGGCCCATTGCGATTGACGACTAATGACTTGACGATCGCGCTCACCGCAAAGCCTTTGTGGTGAAGAAAACGCTCTTCGATCTCGAAGTGCCCAAATCCATCACTCAGAAGCTTTCTTAAAAGCGAAATGTGATGCGAGCAGGTGTGGGGAAGAACGATTTCTTCGAGCGCCTTACCGCAAAGTTCCTCCTGGGTGTATCCCAACATGCGACACAGCGCAATGTTCGCCCACCTCACGTTGCCGTCGGATGCAATCTGAACGATGCCGAAGTGCGCGCGCTCATATAAACATCGGAGAAAGTCCGAACCTTCCATCGCGAGTTGCTCGGCGCGAACAACGCTGCAACAACTATTCGTGCCTGTGAACAAAGACGGCATGCTACGTATCGCAACCCGCGTCGGAATCTTAAGATAACCGTGATTAGATAGGGATAGGCTAAATCATCTTAAGTACATATCTAATTCGATTGAAATGGCAGCGTTACTGCCACTTATTACAGACCAGGACCTCGCATTTCTGACAGACACGCATTTGCTCACATTGACCCTCGTTGTGCCTTCGGGAAAAATTGTCCATCGCCCACGTCGCGTTCTCTCGTGCTTCTGCACTTTTGACAGTAGCAGCCTCGTACTGAGCTTTCTAGCATTTGCGTGGTACACCCCAATAATTCGACGGTCGCTATGGTTGCCAAAAGCGTATTGCATTGGGCTCTCCTGCTCTCACTCTCGTTCTGGTGTTTGTCTTGCGAGGGCTTTTGGGACATTCCGATAGCGTCAATAACAGTTACCCCTCCCGCGCCTTCGTTACTCACTGGCTTCAAACAGCAATTTACGGCGTCTGCTACATATGTAGACGGCAGCACCGGTGTGCTGAAGTCCCCGGTCTGGACAACTTCGAACGTTAACGTGCTGTTTATTAACGATAGCGGGGTTGCAACCACCATCGCTCCTGGTTCCGCGACGATTTCCGCAAGTGAAAGAGGTATCACGGGATCGACGACAGTCACAATCACAAGCTCTCCTCTGGTTTCTATTGAAATTAATCCCGCCAATCCTTCAATTACTGTTAGCCAGGGATCCCAACAGTTCTCGGCCACAGGTCTCTTCAGTGATGGCACCGTAACGGACATTACGAATGGGGTTTCCTGGTCATCATCGGATCTATCGATCGCAACAATAAGCAAGACCGGCTTGGCTTCTGCAGTCGGAAAAGCAGGAACCACTACGATCCAAGCCACATCCGGTACTGTCGTAGCTTCGACTACTTTGACTGTAGTTCGGTGAAGCAGCAGTGAAGGAGGTTGATCATGAAACTAGCAAATATCCCGGGGCTCCGCGGCATGGTGACCTTAGCACTTATTCTGATCGCTGCAGCATCACTTCAATCGGCCCATGCTGAAAGCGCCCGTCAGCAGGACAACTTACTCGATCAGCTCAACAACTCTCTTAAGCATCTCGCGGAAAAGGTGTCGCCGGCAGTTGTCGAAATTAAGGTATTTGGGTACGGCGCAGATGACGACTCAGACGACAGCGACGACGACAACGGCCGCCTTATCGTTAAGCAGCATGTCGTGGGTGCAGGAGTCATTCTCGATTCGAATGGCTACATTGTTACAAATGCGCACTTGGTGGATGGAGCGAAACGTGTTCAGGTTATTGTTGATGATTTTCAGTCATCCGATGTGTCGGCTCGGACCTACACCGAATCGCCGGGAAAAACTTTCGAAGCTGAGATCGTTGGCGTGCACGAAGAAACAGATTTGGCTGTCTTGAGGATCCATGGTTCTCGTTTGCCGACACTACAGTTTGCGAACTACGAAAATCTGCGACAGGGTCAGATGGTAATTGCCTTCGGTAGCCCGCTTGGCTTGCGAAACACTGCGACCATTGGAATTGTCAGTTCCGTCGGGCGCCAGATCGATCCTGGCACTCCAGTGGTATTTATTCAGACCGACGCAGCAATCAATCCAGGAAACAGTGGGGGAGCGCTAGTGGATACCACCGGCAATCTTGTAGGAATTAACACCGCTATGTTGAAGGCGGAACGTGCCGGACTTGCGATCCCCAGCGACACCGTAAAGTTTGTTTATGAGCAAATTCGACAGTCCGGACGTGTGGTCGAGGGGGATCTGGGCATGAATGTCCAAACCATCACTCCGAGCATGGCGGAGGGGCTCAGACTGCCACGTGCAACTGGCGTCATTGTCGCCGATGTACGTCCCGGTTTTCCTGCAGAAAGCGTGGGAATTCAATCGGACGACATCATTACGGCCGCGGACGGTCAAGTAGTCCAGAGCGCTCTGGAATTTATCACTCTGATGTATCGAAAAAGACCAGGTGACTTCATGTCACTTCGGCTGCTGCGCAGAACTAAATCGCTTAATGTGACGGTAAAGGTTGCTGAGAAATCTCCCGAATTGGATCCTGGCAGCCAAGCCGTAGATGTAGACAAAGATTTAATAAGCGCGTTAAACATCATAGGCCTGGACGTGGACAATACCGTGGCAGCTACGGTTCCAGGAATACGCATGCGGTCCGGCGTTCTAGTGACAGGAAGATGCTCGAGACGAGACGACATGCAAATTTCACTCAATGTGGGAGACCTGATTCATGCCGTGAATGGCAGTGCGGTACACAGTGTCGCTGAACTCAGAGCGATGCTGGCGAAACTACCCTCTGGTTCTCCTGTCGTATTGAAGGTGGAGCGCAAGAAGCAACTTCTGTACGTCGTAGCAGAAGTTGAGTGAAACGAGCAACACTCACCCAACAACGGCTTTCATTTCCGCGCATCTGCGGCATTTCACACCACCGTCGGTGTTAACGTTGCACCTGGGCAACGACTCCCCAGCAACCTCCCATTAATATCGGCAGTGATTCTTGCGTTGCTGCCTTCTTCGAATGACATGATCTTCACTGGTCAAACGACGCTTGGCCCTTTTCGATTTGAAGGCAACGCAAAAGGAGCTGCCCTCGTTGACCACAAAGATTTTGCATATCGAAGATTTTGGCCTGTTCCGCGACTACATTCGGCAGTTCCTAAAGACCCACAGCTCATTTCAGATTGCCGCCGAGGCACACGATGGAATCGCTGGAGTACTGAAAGCCGGAGAGCTGCAGCCGGACATTATTCTGCTCGACATTGATCTTCCATTGCTCGGGGGAATTGAAGCTGCCCGAAGGATTGCGCATGTTGCGCCTCATGCACGCATTCTGTTTCTCTCGCAACAGGACTCGCCTGAAATCATTGCCGAGACATTCCGCTCCGGTGCCTGGGCATATATCAGGAAGGCTGATGTCGGTCGCGAGCTGCTTCAGGCGCTGAAGTCAGTCAGCAACGGAGCTTTGTACATAAACAGTTATTCAGCTCATCGTCCATTCGAGTCATGTCTCGCCCGTTCGCTGCATGGTCAAAATGGTGATTCGAACGATGCTCTACGCAAGGAACCATACTGCGAGCCCAGCAACAATTCCAATCAGGAGGATGATTGCAACGCTCACAAATTCCGTGAGCTTCCTTCTTTTCGCTCGAGATCGCGGCCGCGGTATTTCGCTAACGTTCGGTAAGCATTCTCGAAAATCATTTGCTGAATCCAAATAACTGATTTCCATCCAAATCAGCGCATGATTTAAGAGTGTTGGTTCCTTTGAAGTGAACGCTTGACCAGTGCGATGCATGGCTCATCTACAATTCGGGCTATTGCTGAGCTGTAAGTATCAGCGGCTTCTGGCTAATGATGGGCACTTCGATCTTGCGTCCCAGTAAATTGTTAAAGGCAATTGTCTTGGGCCCAACCGACACCAGGAAGTCCAAGCCGGCGCGATGAGTGACCGTATCGAGGCCGTCCGGCGGAGTGTAAACAACCACATACATTGTTTGGCCCACTTTGACGGAAACATCATATTTTCGATCGCGCGGATGTTGGTCATCCTCCCCAGGATGTTTCGCTACCGCCATGATGGTCCCAACCTGCCATTTGGATTGATGTTCTTGACCGAAGACCGACGAAACAACAACGGCAACGAAGCAGAATAAAAGCAGTGCAGATATGCCGCGGACGTACACGAACACCTCCTGGATCTACCCTTAAGGACAATTCACCAATTCCGTTTTACGATAGTCGCGCAGCAACTCCTGAGCGACTGGCAGAACTGATAGTTAGCGCGACGGACTATTAGCAAGATTGTTCGGGCTGTTAATTCTGACGGGTGGCGTGAACTCGTGCATGGTTGAAAGTGATCGAGAGACTCATTCTCGAGTGGTGCGGGCTCGAAAATCGGGCTTTCGAACAATTCTGATTGCAGAAGAGCAGCCTTGTGTTTTTCTTTTACAGCACGTGGGTTTCATGATTTCTGGTTTACGCGAATAGCTGTCGCACATCTGATGGGAATGTGTCTGTTGTGCGGCTTGTCAATCGGACAAACAGTAGATAAGCCCTCCTCCACCCAATCGCCATCCGTTGGCACATCCTCGTCACAGAACTCCGGCACGACCAAAAAACGCCGTGGCGAGTTCGTGATCGCTCCCATTCCCGTATCGAGCCCTGCGTTAGGCACCGGAATCATTCCAGTTGTGGGATACATTTTTCGTGTCGATAAGGAGGATCAAGTCTCGCCTCCATCGGTTCTCGGAGCGGCAGGTTTGATTACCGATAATGGCAGCCGCGCCTTTGCCCTTGCCGGACAGTTGTACTTGAAGCGAGATACCTACCGCGTCACCTCTGCTTTTCTTCAAGGCAATCTGAATTACAACCTGTACGGAATTGGTGTCGGAGCGGGGAATGCGGGAGTAAAGCTGCCCCTGACACAAGAAGGGTCTGTATTCCTCGGAGAGATCCTGCGCCGGATCAAATGGCAGTTCTTTGTTGGCCCGCGGATAATTGCTGGACACTCATCAGTTGTAACTCGATCAAATGGAGACCTTGGCGCCTCCGTTCCGCCGGATATTGGTTTGGATACGAAATTAACGTCACTCGGCTTCGTTATTAATCGCGATACACGCGATAATCGCTTCTTTCCACGAGCCGGTACGATGTTCGAGTTCACTTCAGACTTCTTCGACACTGCGCTTGGGAGCAAGTACTCGTTTCAGTCCTTTCGCACTACTTTTAATAAATACTGGGGCTTAACAAATAAGCAGGTTCTCGCATACAACGCACATTTTTGTGCGACTGGCGGCGATCCGCCGTTCTATGGAAACTGCATCTATGGCACCCATAACGAACTGCGCGGCTACGAAGCTGGGCGATACATCGACCGCTTCATGGTAGCAACTCAGTTGGAATATCGAGTGTCCCTGCCCAAGCGCTTTGGCGTGGTAGGCTTTGGCGGTATCGGCGGTGTCGCACCTGGTGCGCGGAAGTTTTTTTACAGCAGCTCGTTTCTTCCTGCTGGCGGAGGAGGGATACGGTTCCTCCTAAGTAAGTCCTATCACGTGAACCTTCGGGCTGATATAGCTGCTGGAAAGAATGAACATACTGTAAGCATGGGAATAAGCGAGGCTTTTTAACCATCCGCCATCTAATCGACCAGGAACTCAAAACGATGCGCCGGATCGCGTGACTCGCGATCCGTCGCATCCTAAAGGTTCGAACTAAATTCAATGTTCGTGAACCTTGCCACGGTTTATGCCGCCGATCTTGCTGCCATTTTCTCGGCGACTTTCGTCGCGGCCAGGCTCTGGACCAGACGTCGGCTACGTTCCACAAACGCCAACTTGTCGGCAAGGCAGCTTTCAAGCAGGACTCCCACCGCGTAATGACCGGAGATGTCGGCTGCGGCAATCAATGATCTGTACTCCGCAATGCGAAGGTGCGTCACCTGGTTCGCTTTTGCCAGCACGAACAGGTTTCGAACCGTCGGGCTTTGGATTTCCGCTATTTCGCTGCGGAAATCTTCCAGGAAGGCGTCATATAGCCGGCTGCTGGTTTTTACTGGTTTTTCTTCGATGACCTTGAAGCATTGATCAAGCGTGTCGAGAATTTTCCGCGAGATGAAGAGTCGCGCTTCCAACGCTTCGCGTACATCTGGATCCTGCACATGCGTCGTGAATTCCTGTACGAGGTTCGTTGCCCGTTCAGTGCCTTGTTGAAGATTACTCAACATATACACAAACAACTCTCTGGGATTCTTAATTGCCATCGTCATTCTCCTTTTGTTCTTGATTCGAGTTGATCTGACGGAAGCGGAGTACGTTGCGTTGAGACGGCTTTAAGGTTAAGGCAGAGGATTCAGAGGTGGGAAGTTGTCAAAACTACTAGTGAAGCCACCAAGAGGCGTGCGCTTTCGTCTGGCGATAATTTGCAACCGACTCAAATAGCGGTTTTGGAGGAGAAGACGCGGAACTCTTGCTCGGTGCCAAACAAAATTAGCAATTGCCCCGCGTTGGAATCATCGAAAAGCTGGAAGCTCAGCCCAACAGCCAACATGATGGTATTGCAGAGGCTATTTCTTTTTGCCTTGTTCGCGTCGTTTGGCCCATCGTGCTCTTTGGGCTGCCGCGATTTTCTGCCGGGCCTCAGCGCTCAGTCGGCGAGGCCCGCGCTTGCCGGCCTGAGATGAAGAGGAGCCGGAAACAGAACTGGCCTCGTGTTTTCGGGCCGCCCATCTACGGCGTTGAGCGGCCGCTATCCGTGCTCGTGCTTCCGCCGATAGATGACGGGGGCCTCGTCTACCAGAGCGGCTCGCACTTCCGTTTTGAGTTTGTAATGCAGAAATCGCGGCGGTAATTCGGTTTCGCTCGACTACAAGCGAATTCACAATTTCGCGAACATTCATATGTGCTCCTCTTTTGAAAGTAGAGATTGTACCAGTCTTCCAGCTCAGTTTTGCCTCAGCCACCCCAAGGCCGGTTCCTCCGGCTCGAAGGGCCGGGGCATTGCTTCTGGAATTACGAAAAATCGATTTTAGTATGCTGCCGAGAATCAGGGATCGGATTTTATAGATTTCGGCTTTGTTAGGCGGTCTTTCGAAATCAAGAAGGCCGGCGCCAACGAGGAACGCACGACAAAAACATAGATTCGGTTCATGAAGGCATTTGGACTCGCCCCACGCAGGCTTTTGATTCCCACGACCGCCGACGAAATCTTAAGAATCGCCGAAGTAGGGTGATTAGTACTCGTTCATGAATCCGCGAGTCTATGGCTGTCTGCAATGGTTTGCCTCAATGCAGCAATCCAAGGCCAGGTCTCAGTTAGAGTGAGTCGCTCTTGCGCCCAGTTGATTATGGGAAACATGCGGCGTTCTTTGGCCGTCCGATAGTACCGACCAAAGATAAAGAACGATTCCTGCAAACATCAGCAAGCCGCCAATCGCGAGAAAAACGATAAAGCTGATTGGATTGTTCCAGGCAAGTGTCAGCAACTCCGCAATGAGTCCAAGAGCGATGAGGGTGCCAGCGATTCGCAAGCGCTGAGCCATACTGATTTCCTTATTTCCCACATCATTCTCCTTTCCAATACTTTGCCTGGCCTAAAGTCTCGGTGTTATGTACCTGATCATGGCACCCAGACGATAGGCAAGACAATTTGTTGCTCTTGATATCAGCCATGATCTGCGGGTCGGCGTTGTGGGTAACTCCCTCTTCGAAGGTGCGAGCCCCCAAATGGCAGTGCAGGCACTCGCGATTGTTATAGGGATGGTAGAGGTGCAGCGGCGGCTGGGGATTGCCGAAATATTGAGCGTAAATGTGATGCAGTCCCCGCCATTTTGCTTTGATAGAGCCGTACATCACGTAATCACTATGGCACGTATAGCAGGCCAGATCGCGGGGTACACGATTATTCTGGTAGTGGGAAGCAGGCAGCCACGTAGGGTCATCGACGTGGAGACTGCGCCCGTAGGGCTCCATGAGATGGCAGGAAAGGCAGAACGATGTCTGCTTGGATCTATCCATATGGTTCTTGTAACCAAGTCCGGCAGAAAGCAGAGGCAGAACGAAAAGTGCAAGAAAAGCGAGAACCTTTCCGCCACGACTCAGCGTAATCGCAGGAGCCGTCGCCACGAGAGCAATGGCTACAACACTGGTAATCAGTAGCGCATAGATCCACCCAACCGGCACCCTACCCTCCCATCGCAGCTACTTCATGCTTATTTATCCTGCGCGACTTGCATCGGCCAGTTACCTGATCGCCTGTATGAATTACATGATGCTGAACTTCCTCGATCTTCCGCTAAAACGCCCAGCGCAATGACAGCGTTGCGTTATTTGCATGGAAATAGCGCGGATCCGTAGGACCCACGAAAGATTTCTCGCCGTATTGGTAATAATTCCATCCTGCTTTGGCCGTCAGGTCATGTCCGATATCGACTGCAACATTGATTACAGGCTCATGATAGTTAGACTGCAAAGATCCAAATGGTTGCAGACTGTTGAACTGCGGAACTTGTCCACCAATGCTCGTAATGCCATAGCCGAACTGCGTCGTTACACGGGGGACTGGTTTCACCATCACTAACGCCATGCCGTAGTGACTGTTGTTTGTGTACTTGCCCGTAGTAAGAAGGGGATTACTGCTATCGTCGAACCCGTTGGCAGTGCAGCTGCCGGCATTGGCAACCACGGGCAGCGACTTGTCAGCATCGTTGAAACATACGAAGGAGCTCTGCAGATAATCGCTGTAGTTGTAGACGAGATCGAGCCCAAATCTTTCTTTCGGCGCCAGTGAAGCAGTGAATCCATAATTGTGACTGTGCCCGCGATAATCCGTCAGCGAGTCGGCGTTGGAGGCGTTCCACAGATTAATTGAGCCTCCGACGATTGCCCACGGCCTTATCGTGTAGTTCGCTTGGATTCGCTCTCGATTTTCCTTGCGCGGACCGATGTTCACGATGACGTCGTCGTAGTTGGAATGCTCCCAATCAAAATTGAATCGGAGCGTCGTCATTGGTTTGAACCAAAATCCAAACAAGGGCGTGTATTCATGAACGATGATGCGGTCCTGATCACCGGTTGTGAAGTCCAGGATGTGATGAAAGACTTTGTCGCTATAACGGAAGCCGATACGGCTGCCGAAATGCTTGGATCCATCCCAGACCAAGTCAGTTTGATTTCTCTTCAAGCTCTGGTTAAACGAAAGTTGATTTGTCGTGATCGTACTCGTAGGCGTGGTGTCACTCATAGGAGTGACCAACGAGCAGGTATTCAGGTTGTTGCACGTCCAATCAGACGTTGTATCTGTGAAGGCTTCCGGAATCCGGTAGGCCCAGAAACGAAAAGTATCAACTAGTCGGAAATGTTGCCATAGCTGCAGAGTTGCGCTGAAGTCGGCTACGTTAGAAATAGCATTCGCCTGTGCCGGGCCGGTGACGGTTTCCTGGCGAATATCCGAGCGCTGCATCAGCCCATTGAAGAATTCGTTCAAGGGAGCAGTCATGTCGGTTGAGCTGTAGGAGTATGACGAGCTCAGCTCCAATCGATGGAAGTACGAGCCGTGCAAGCTAACCTGCTCAGTGGGAGTAGACGTGCGAGTGCGATTCGAGCGATTGTACGCGTAATATGCGTTGCACTGAGTATTTGTAAGAGTACCTGTGGGATCGATGAGTGTCGTTGCTGGTCCCACGACAGCGCACGGATTCTTGTTGAGAGTATCTATCGGAAGGCCAAGCTCCACGGTGGATGGAATTCCAGAAGGCGGTGCAGGGACGAACGCGGAGGCGAACTGTGCAAGGTTCCACGTCGTGTCACCCTTGTAATAATCAAAGACCTGGTCGTAGCTGATCACAGTGTGGGGTAAAACCTTTAGGTCCGCTCCGAAGCGATAGGAGTTCACGGTCGTGTTCCACGGTTGATCAAGCAGAGCGTCAGTGCCCTCGTGAACACTGCTGAATGAAAAGCCCGTCATGTTATTGTGCGAGTAACCCACATGGAAACTCACGACAGACTGTGGTAAGAGCGTGAGGTCAAGATCGGTCATACGTCGGCGTGTCCCGAATGTATGAGGGGATGAAGCAACGGGAATGCTTGGACTCGAGGTAAACGGATTCAATGGGTTCGCGAGCAGGTTATAGTCAAAGTCGTTGTGGTCGCGACGGAAAACCCCGCGAAAGTCGTACCAGTTGCCCTTATCAACTCGGGCACTCAGTGTGTTGTTTGGATCACCGCCCCATCCGAGGCTGCTAAGAAAAAGATTGTCGAACAACACGCCATCGTGCACGCGCGATTGCATGGAGAGTGTCTGGTCAAGCAGTCGTGGGCCGCTGGGCAGGTTGACGAGGGATTTGTACATCGCCTCGCTGCCGGTCACGTCAGAGCCTCGGTAGCCGAACTCGATTGCCTGATGGACCAGATAAGTCCCTCCCTCACTTGGCTGCTGCTGCGTCTCGCCTTGATCAACCTGTTTTTCTGCAGACTGTCCAAAGGCTGTGACCTGAAAGAGCAGGCCGATCGCCAGAAATAACGCCAGCCGATTTGAATTCGAGGTCATGTCCTAACTCTCTTGCGGCCCGGTGTTCTCAAGTTCTCACCTGAAGAACACACTGCTGGCATTCGATCCGTGAATTGCCGAGTGACACATCGTGCATGCCTGATATTTAGCTGCCTGGTTATGCGCAGGTCCCCCCGGTCCCAGCGCAGGAAATGTATGACACTGCAGGCACTGGAGGTTGACTTGGCTCACTCGCAACAAACGTGCATTCGTAGATCCATGCGGCATGTGGCAACTGCTACATCCTTCTGTTTTTACGGGCACGTGCTCGTAGACGAACGGACCTCGTTTATCTGCGTGGCATCTGACGCAGGCTGCGTCTCCGTTGGCCATCACCTTCACTTGCCGAAGAGTTGTGGTTCCATGGACGTTATGACAATCGGCGCAGCGAACCAGACCTTCATTTACACGATGATGAAAGGGCTTGAGAAAATCGGCTTTGGCAGCGGTATGGCATCCGTAGCAAAGTTGAGGCTGCTTTTCGACCAACAGATTTTCGGCCTGTTTAGCGTGGTGAGGCGAATGACAATCTAAGCAACCGACATCGTTGTTAGCATGCGCCGAAGCGGAGAAATGTCGTTGCTCGTGGCTGTCGGCATGACAGCTTAAGCAGCGGGCATTTACCTCTTTTCGCGAGAGCGTCTTAAAGTTGACGATTTTCGTGACATCGCCGCCCGCATCGATGTGTTCGGATCCGGGACCGTGACAAGATTCGCAACCGTGTCCACCGGCAAGAGTCGTTTTGAAATGTGGAGTATTTTCGAAGTTTTGCTTGTATAGATCTTCGTGACACGTCTTGCAGGTTTCTGAGCCTCGATACTCAGCAACCTGTTTTCCGGTGGGCTCGCTGGTCTGCTCTTGCGGACTGGCTCCGGAAACCGGTCCGGCAAGAAGCAAACAGATTACGGCCAGAAGTAAGTCTGGCAAACCTATGGCCCATCTACTCACCTTCACCGCATCAATCCTTCTTCTGTAAACGCGCGGGCGCTTGTGACTCTACTGCAAAGCCTTTATGTACTCGGCAATGGCTTTGGCGTGTTCCTCGCTGATTCCCGATAATCCCTTTTTGTGAGGAGGTTTGCTGTCCGGCTTACCCTTGGTTATCTGTTGCACGATCTGGTCCTGATCTAATTGCGTTCCCTTCAGCGCGGGCCCAGATTTGCCTTCTCCACTCGCACCATGGCACGAGGCACATTTTTTCTTGTAGAGTGTCGCTCCATCATTTGCTCCCCATGAGACCGCAGATACGCCTAGAAGCAATGCACAGACAACCGCACTTTTGAATTTCATTAGGATTCTCCAATTGCGCTTTGTAATGGTTCGTCTCACTCCTCACTCTGGCCGCCACCGCAATGGCGTGTACTCTTTGCACGCAAACGTATAAATAGCTTTGCGCGGAAATTGATGAAGAGTTTAGGAAGCTAAATTGCGACCTGACACTGGCATGAATGACAGGCTTATTCGCGGAAAATGTGCACTACTTTTGCTGTGGCTAATCTCGCTGGAAGCATACAAACGCTCATGGATTCGCCGAATAAAGTATCGAGGGAAAGCAATCCGAAAGACCTGGAGCAATCGTGCGCTCAGAGTCCGAGAAGATTCAACCGCAGGGACCTGCTGAAGTTAGCGATCGGTAGTAGTGTCGGCCTCGCGCTCGATAGCATTATCGACGTACCTTCCGTAAGGGCCGCCACCAAGAAGCTAAAGCTCGCGAACGTAAACGAATTCACGACATCCTGCAACTTTTGTTCCTGTGGCTGCGGCATGATCGCCGCGGTGCGCGATGGGAAGCTGATTGCCATGGAAGGTGATTACGACCACATCGTGAACCGTGGGTCACTATGCGTGAAGGGTGTTTCGATGTTCGCGACACACAGCTCGCCGAAGCGACTGGCAAAGCCGCGCTACCGTGCGCCCGGAAGCGATCATTGGGTGGAGATCAGTTGGGAAGATGCCGTGGAGAAGGTCGCCCGGAAAATCCGCACGACTCGGGATGCCACATGGATTGCCACTGAGAAGCTGGGCGACGCTGAAGTTCCAGTCAATCGGACAGATGCGATTGCGTTTATGGGAGGCGCTCAGAACACCAACGAGGAGTGCTACCTCTTTCAGAAAGCGGCGCGTCTTCTGGGGACCGCATTCGTTGAGCATCAGGCGCGACTTTGACACAGTCCTACCGTTCCCGGTCTGGGAGCTGCGTTCGGACGAGGGGCAATGACCAACCACTGGATTGATCTCCAGCATTGCAAAACCATTCTGGTGGAAGGAAGCAATGTCGCGGAGAACCATCCTATGGCCTTCAAGTGGATTCGGAAGGCTCAGGAAAATGGGGCAAAGATTATCCACGTTGATCCTCGATTCACCCGTACATCGGCAACGGCCGATATTTACGCACATATCCGCCCAGGTACAGATGCCGCGTTTCTTAACACCATGATCAACCACGTTCTCGTTCAGAAACTGTACGACGAGGATTACGTTAAAACCCACACGAATGCTCTGTTCCTCGGACACGCGGGCTTTGACTTCAAAGACGGACTGTTCAGCGGATTCGACCATGAAAAGCATAAGTACGCGACAGAGACATGGGGCTATCAACTGGACTCAAGCGGCAAGCCGCGCGTCGCCACTACGCTGGATGATCCGCGCTGCGTCTTCACACACCTGAAGAAGTTTGTCTCGCGATACACGCCCGAAATGGGAGAGCGCATCACTGGGATTCCGGCGGAGCAGATCCAGCAGATCGCGGAAATGATGGCCAGGAACCGGCCCGGGTCGATCCTGTACGCACTTGGAATGACTCAGCACACAACTGGGGTACAGGGAATCCGCGGATTCACGATATTGCAGCTCCTGCTTGGCAATGTCGGCAAGCCTGGAGGCGGTGTGAATGCTTTGCGCGGCGAGCCGAACGTACAGGGCGCATGCGACATGGGAGTGCTGAACAACTACATGCCAGGCTATCTGAATTACCCGGCACATACCGAACCTACACTTACGGAGTACACGAAGAGAAACGGGACAGGAGACCGCAAGTTCCTGGTCAATACACTGAAAGCCTTCTATGGAGATGCCGCCACTCCTGAGAACGATTTCGCCTATGCCTGGCTTCCCAAGCGAAGCGCTGCAAAAGACTATGGAACGATGTCGATCTTCGAGAGTGCTCTCGCTGGGAATATGAAGCTGCTGTGGATCGTCGGACAGAATCCCGCGGTGACCATGCCCAATTTGAATTTGACGTTCGCGGCAATGTCGAAGCTCGAAATGCTTGTGGTCCAAGAGATCTGGGAAACGGAAACGGCTACGTTCTGGCGCCGTCCGGGTGTGGACCCGAAGTCGATCGCGACCGAAGTGATGTTGCTGCCGGCTGCCTTCTTCATGGAGAAAAACGGAACCATTACCAATTCGGGAGGCATGGTGCAGTGGAGGCACGCGGCTGTGAAGCCTCCTGGCGAAGCAAAACCAGATGGCGAGATCGTCGATTTGATTTTCCGGCGAGTACGCGAATTGGTTAAGGACTCACCAGACCCGAAAGACGAGATCATTCAAAAGGCTTCCTGGAGCTACACCACGGCCGAAGATGTGCTGCGCGAAATCAACGGACACGCTCTGCACGATCTTCCGAGTGGAAATGTTAAGAGTGGTGATCTCGTTACCAAAGTCGCCGACTTGCAACCCGATGGCTCGACAGCTTCCGGCGCCTGGATCTACGCGGGAGTGTTTGCCGGCGGCGTAAATCTCTCCAGACGCCGGGACTCTGAAACGGATCCCGGAGGTCTTGGCCTCTACCCAAATTTCGGATGGACCTGGCCGAACAACATGCGCATTCTGTACAACCGTGCGTCATGTGACCGAAACGGGAAGCCGTATCCGGGTTCCCAGCCTATTGTTTGGTGGGATGAGAAAGAAAAGCGCTGGACAGGACACGATATCCCAGACGTCCCAAGTGTGACCGACGGACCAAACACGCCGAACGGCCGTCGAGCGTTCCACCAGAATGCCGAAGGCGTCGGCCGGCTCTTTGCTGCCGTCTATCAGGATCCCGATCCGAAAAATCCGCAGCTTCCGCGGGATGTGGCCTACGTTCCCAAAGACGGTCCACTGCCGGAAATGTACGAGCCGGTCGAGAGCCCCGTGGAAAACGTCTTGCATCCACAGGTGAAGCACAACCCGCTGCTCAAATATCCGCGAGTAGAGTCACATCAGCCAATAGGAAGAGTAGAAGAGTTTCCTTATGTACTGATGACTTCAACTGTCGCGGAACACTGGTGCGGAGGTTCTTCGACGCGCAATATTCCATGGCTGAACGAGCTCATCCCGGAACCCGTGCTGGAAATGCCAGAGAGCCTTGCTCGAAAGTTAGAGGTGAAGACGGGGAGCTTAGTAAGAGTATCTTCGGCGCGGGGCGAACTTACCGTAAAAGCCGTCGTCACACCCAGAATGAAAACGCTGCATGTAGATGGGCGTGAGGTGACGATCGTTTGGATGCCGTACAACTGGGGATACGCAGGCTTGTCCAGCGGACCAAGCGTCAACCACCTCACGATTGATGCCGTGGACCCTGGCGCTGGGACGCAAGAAACGAAGGCGTGTCTGGTAAACGTGGTGAAGCTGCATGATCCGGTACCGGCGGCATTCGCACCGAGAGGGAGAAAGTCGTGAGCGCGTCCGCAGCAACACTACCTGTTAAGACTACTTTGGTTGACGTCACTAAGTGCATTGGATGCCGCGCCTGTCAAGTTGCGTGCAAACAATGGAACGATCGGGAAGGCGAAGAAACCGAGTTGCAGCCCAATTTGGGTATTCAGAATCCAATCACACTCAGCGCAAATACCCTTACGCTCATCACTTCCCACGAAATTCCCAACGAGAATGCCCCGGGAGGACTGAATTACGTTTTCAGCATGCGTCGCTGCCTGCATTGCCTGGAGCCGGCATGTGCTTCGGCTTGTCCGACTACTGCGTTAACGAGGCAAGCCGACGGTCCGGTTACTTATGATGCGAGCAAATGCATTGGCTGCCGGTACTGTGTTTGGGCATGTCCATGGGGCGTACCACAAGCGGAATGGGACTCACTTGCGCCAAAGATCCAGAAATGTACTCACTGCGCGGATCGAGCGGATCAGCCTGCGGCTTCGAGCCGAAATGGGAATGCAATAACCGAGCAGGAAAGCAAGCAGTTTCTCGAAAAGGTGGTCGTGCCGGCCTGCGTCAAAGCGTGTCCAGCTGACGCTTTGCGGTTCGGCGACCGGGAAGAGATGCTCAAGGAAGCTCATAATCGAATCTCTGCTCATCCAGAGAAATACGTCGATCACATTTATGGAGAAAAAGAAGCTGGGGGCACAAGTGTCCTCTATCTATCATCGGTGCCGTTCGCGAAGCTCGGTTTTCCTGAGTTAGACAGCCGCCCGTATCCAGCATTTTCCAAGTTGGCTCTAGGCGCCGTTCCTCCTGCGGTTATGGGTTTAGGCGCTATTCTCGGCAGCATCTATGCATTCTTGAAGCGTCGAATACCCGCCGTCGCAGGCGATAAAGGTCTCATGACCGATTCCTCTGATCATGGTGGTCACGTAGAGTTCGACGTCCTGCGGCACAAATTGCTTACACCATTTAATTGGACGCTCATAGTGCTCATGGCCTTCGGTGTTATTTCGTTGATTGCGAGGTTCGCCCTCGGGTTGGGCGGCAGCACGAACCTTTCAAATACCTATCCCTGGGGACTGTGGATTCTTTTCGACCTGGTATGGATTGCGATTGCAGCAGGCGCATTCGCCACTGCTGGATTTATTTATATCTTCCAGCGGAAAGATCTCTATTCCATGGCGCGTTCCGCAGTTCTCATGGGACTACTCAGTTATTCATTTGTAATGGTCACCTTGATCGCCGATCTTGGCCTGCCCTGGAATTCCTATCAACTTGCTCTGCAAGCTCCCGATCATTCGGCGATGTTCGAAGTGTCATGGTGTGTTGGGCTCTACGTGACGATACTTCTTCTCGAGTTTTTACCCGTTCCCTTTGAGCGATGGGGACTGCACAGAGCCCTGCACGCGTGGCGTAGATGGTCTGGAGCATATGTCGCTTTCGCACTCACGCTGTTCGTCTATTTGCTTTCTCGCAGTCTTATCTATGCCACAGTAACAGCCGTCATTTTCGCTTTACTAGCCTGGGCATTCAGAGCCAAAGAGAAGAAGCCTGAGCCCATCATGCTGGCCATCGCAGCAGTAACCCTTTCCACAATGCACCAAAGCTCGCTCGGCTCATTGTTCTTGCTGATGCCGGATAAGGTTGCGCCGCAATGGTGGTCACCGGCGATGCCCATTTCATTTTTCCTCTCATCAGTGGCCGCTGGCACTGCCCTCGTGATCCTGATCGAAATGTGGATCGCGAAGGCATGGAATCGGCGGCTCCGAATTGCGCAACTGCAAGCAATGGGCAAGATCACCTTTTGGTCGCTCTTTGTCTACCTGGGTTTTCGCCTCGCTGACATGGCGATACGCGGCCAGTTACCTGGGGTGTTTTCGGGGAAAATCGGCGCACTCTTTACAGTCGAAATTGCGCTGGGTGGTATCGTTCCTTTGATCTTACTTGCCCCTCTTTCCTTCCGAATTCGCCCTCCAGTGCTATTTGTTGCGACACTTTTGACTACCGCGGGAGTCATTTTCAATCGCGTGAACGTCGTTCTCTTTGCTATGAACTTGAAAGGCTCAATGCCTCAGAACGCGCCAGAATCCTACTTCCCAACCATTTTCGAATGGGGCATTTCAGTCGGTCTTATCGCTGCAGCCATTTTCCTGTTTGCACTTGTAGCCCGATTTATGCCGCTCCTTCCCAAGCAAGAATCACAGCGGGCCGCGGTATGACTCAAGATGTTTGGCTGGCGAGACATCCTTATCTGAAACCCCTTGCGCAGGTTCATGCACAAGTTAACAGTGCCGCAGCCGAAATTGGCTGTGTCTGCACCTCCGTCCCAATCTGGGAGAACTACGTAGAAGACTTTCGTTTGGGCATACCGCTGGTCTTGAGTACCAGCTTGGCCCTGGATCTTGGAGCAGTGGGGCGTATGGTTCGGGAAACCGTTGAGAGGCTGGCCTCAATGCCCTTACCGGGAAAGCTGGCCGACGAGAGCAAAGCCCTGAATGCCGAATTGGGCTGTGATGCGGATACCCATCATCGCATTCTGACCTGGTTGCTGCATGATGTCGGCTTCCCAATCCGCTCTCCCGGATTGTTGCGTTACATAGGTTGGAATGCTGTAGCTCGTTACATACATCCCGTGATCGACGCGTTCGCCAAGTGGCGAGAGGAGGAGAAATGGCTTCGCAGCTATTGCCCAACATGCGGCTCCGCCCCCACTCTGGCTCAGCTCGCCGGCCGCGATCTCGTCCGACAACGTTTTCTTTGCTGCGGTCGCTGCAGTACTCGCTGGTTGTACCGGCGTACTGGATGTCCCTTCTGTGAAAACAATGAGGAGCGAAAGCTAGGAATTTTGACAATCGAAGGAGAGGAGGGCCTTCGGATTGATCACTGCGAATCTTGCGGTGGCTATCTCAAGACCTTTGCCGGAACCAGCGATGATTTTTTCCTGACGGAATGGACTTCAATTTATCTGGACATTATTGCCATCGACCACGGATTCAAACGACTAGCCACGTCGGTATACGAAGCATGAACATCGATCTTTGACGCTGCCTGGAGCTATAGCAGGAAACCGTTTCCAAGATCCGATTAAAATTCAAGCATCCAAGGCCCGCAAACTTTGCGATGCGACATGCGGAAAAGTTTCTATTGTCCGCTGGCTTGTTTAGAGAAGGCTTGTACCGCAAAGGGAATGCGAACGTATATTGTAGTTCCACCTATCGGCTTTGATTGGATCTCCATCTCTCCATTCACAAGCCGAACACGTTCCCTCATGCTTGTGAGACCTAACCCCCCAAGTCGTTTAGCTGCTTCGAGGTCAAACCCTTTGCCTGAATCACTCACGATGAGATGAACTTCCTCTGACCGCTCCAGCATCTGCACTTCGAGTCGTTTGACTCCGCTGTGCTTGATGGCATTGTGCAGGGCTTCTTGTAGGACTCGAAAAAGAGCAAGCCCGATATCGAATGGCAGTACATTGGAGACATCGTCTCTGAAGTCAATTTGTATTTTCTGGCGCTCGGCGAACTCCCTGCACCAGCTTCGTATGCCCGCAACTACACCCAGATACTCCAGCTTTGAGGAATGCAATTCATGCGACAAAGCTTGTACGTCATTCGAGATCTCAATTGTTTGTTTTCGTAGCTCTCTCAGGCGGCTTCGAATCTCAAGTGGATTCTCTTCGAGTTGTTCGAGTTCCACCGCTAACATTGCCAACCGTTGATTGATATCGTCGTGAAGCTCTCTCCCGATCCGCGCGCGTTCTTGCTCTTGCGATTCAATCAATTTTCGGGACATCTCCGAAAGAGCTTCTTCCATGCGCTTGCGGTGCGTAATATCCTCGGCGAAAATCAGAATTCCCCCTACGCTTCCGGTGGGCGTTCTCCAAGGACGAATCTCCCAGCGGACCCAGGTGGTCGCGCCGTCATCGCGTTCCCACGCGTCTTCGTTCGCTCGCAGGGTTTCTCCTTGCAGAGCACGACGGTGCATTTCTTTCCAGCGTTCGGGAACGTCAGGAAAAATCTCATAATGCGATCGGCCGATAACCTGCGAGCTATTGAGCGAATAATCCAGACACCAGCGGTCGCTCACTTGGAGATAGCGCATATCTCTGTCAAGCATCGCCACCCCCGCCGGGACGTTCTTGACGAAGATTTTCAGCAGCTCTTCCCGGGATTGCAGTACTGTTGCCTGTTCTTTCAAAGCGCGGTTCATTTGCAGCAACTCTAGTTCTGCCCGCTTGCGGTCAGTTACATCTATATTGACGCCAAGCACACGCGAAGGCTCGCCCAGCTGGTCCAACAAAACCTGCCAGCGTCCCGCTATCCAATGAACGCTGCCATCAGGCCAGACAACACGCCACTCTCCGGTTGTGAGTTCTCCTGATTTCGATGCCAACTCAATCAGTTCGTTGACGGTTCGCCGATCTTCGGGGTGAATGAGGTTCTGAAATGCAGTTCTGGTTTTCGCAAAGGCGCCCTGCGGCAAGCCGTAGATCAATTCCATCTCGGGCGTCCAGGTGACAACGCCGGTCCGAACATCGCTTTCAAAGGTTCCAATCCGAGTCGTTTGCTGTGCCAGTCGCAAGCGTTCTTCGCTTGCCCGTACCTTATCCTCTGCCGCCTTTTCGTGAGTAATGTCTTCAACAATCGCTACCACGAGTGGAGAGGGACTAGCTTTCAACAGAGAGAGACTCAGACGTCCCCAGAACTGCGAACCATCCTTCCGGAAATAACGCTTATCGAGTTGATAGTGATTTATTGAACCGGATCGCAATTGCTGGAAGAGGACCCAGTCCTTTTCGGCATCTTCAGCAGGAGAAAAGTCAACGCAGTGTTTGTTCCGCAGCTCCTCCTCGCTGAAACCAAGCATCGAGCAAAAGGCGGGATTCACAAAAAGCGGCTGGCCGTTCAAATCTTCTACAGCAATGCCAACCGGACTCGAATCGAAAACGTCGCGGAAGAGCTGCGTGTCCGGGGCCTGGGCTTGAGATGCCTCGTCCATGGGGCAACACTGTACAGCAACTTTCCGCGAAAGCTGCAAGAATCTTTGCCAAGCTATACAACTTTACATTCAGAGCAGATGGTTTTCGCTTCTCACAGTCATTGTCATCGCCTCGCGCGACCCACATACTTTTATAGAGATCGAACCCGATGCGGAGACTGAGCGCCTACCCTGGTAGGTTTGAAAAGCGCGATTAGCGTGCGGCGGCTGCGCGGATCATTTCAGGCTGGGCAGTGCCTGCGAATGCGCCATAAGCAACACCGGCAATTGCTGCGCCCAGAATGGGAACAATCCAAAACATCCACAGCTGTGCTAACGCCCATCCGCCCACAAATAGCGCCGGTCCAGTACTCCGCGCGGGATTCACCGAAACGCCCGTGACCGGAATGCCGATCAGATGGATTAACGTTAGCCCGAGTCCGATTGCGATAGGAGCAAGTCCCTGAGGCGCGCGCTTATCGGTAGATCCCAGGATGATCATCAGAAAGAAAAACGTCAGAACCAGTTCTGCAACAATTCCAGCAAGCAAGGAATATCCGCCAGGTGAGTGAGCGCCGTAGCCATTCGATGCGAAGCGTCCCGCAACTGAGAACCCCTCCTTTCCGGAGGCGATAACGTACAAGACTCCCGAGCCCGCGATCGCACCCACCACTTGGGCAATGATGTAGGGGATAAGGTCGGAAGCTGGAAAACGTTTGCCCATCCACAAGCCGACGGAAACAGCAGGATTGAGATGACAACCGGACACGTGTCCGATGGCATAGGCCATCGTCATAACCGTCAAGCCAAACGCCAGGGCCACTCCTAGCAGGCCGATTCCCAATTGAGGAAATGCGGCGGCTAGCACGGCGCTGCCGCACCCGCCAAAAACCAACCAAAAAGTACCCATAAACTCGGCTAACACTCGCTTTGATAGAGGCATCATGAACTATCCCCCCTGCTCGGCAAAGACCGGACATTTAGATTCCGTCACTATTCTGATAAACCTCCGGCCGCATGCAATTGGGGAATCAGACAGGCCACCGTCCCCAATACAACTTAGAGGCCGAATTTCCGCCATGCCCAAAGTCTTGACAGGAGTTAGCAGCGGCTACTCTCCTGACCGTGGATGTGCTGATTGAGAGCATTACAGAAGCCATCGGCGAGAGCGACTGTAGCTCATGACAGGTGCCGCCGCAGTGAGCCGGTCAAACAATAGTAGCCGCTTCGCCCAAGACACATCACGGCTCCGCCACGGTGCAGTCGCTTGCGAGCATCGGCGTTGGAGTCAAAAGGAATCTCCGTATGAATCATGCATTGCTGCGATCTCTTCTTACGTCGATACTTTTGTTGTTTAATGCGTTCGTCTCGGCGCAGTCGTCCGGTCCGGCGTTTCCCAATCCGGGAAAACCTGGCATGTCGCGGGACCAGCAGCGGGCCCTCGGTTTGCAAGCTGCGGCCGAGGTGTATAAGCAAATGCCGGTTTTGCCGGATAGCAGCCCGGAGACCCAGTACATTCGCCAACTCGGACAGAAGCTGGTAGCAACCATTCCGCCTGAATACTCATGGCCCTTCGAATTTCACGTCGTTGCGCAGAAGGAGATCAATGCCTTCGCCCTTCCCGGCGGTCCTATGTTCGTGAACGTCGGCACAGTGACGGCCGCTGCGAATGAGGCAGAGCTGGCAGGCGTGATGGCCCACGAAATGTCACACGTCTACATGCAGCATTCCGCCAAGCAGGCGAGCAAAGCGCAGTGGACGTCAGGTCTGGCGGGGCTTGCGAGCGGCATCCTCGGATCGACTACTGGAGGAACGTTGGGACAGCTCGCGCAATACGGCATCCAGTTTGGGGCGCAGGGCCTCATGCTTAAGTATTCGCGTACTGACGAGGCGCAGGCCGACTCCGTAGGCGCCATCATCTTATACAAGGCGGGCTACAATCCGCAGTCCCTGGCGGACTTCTTCAAGACTCTGGAGTCGCAGGGTGGATCACCGCCGCAGTGGCTCAGCGACCATCCCAATCCGGGAAATCGCAAGCAAGCCATCGAAAAAGAGATCAATGGTTGGCAGGTCAGGAATTACGCAGAAAACAGCCTGGCTTTTCAGAAAGTCCGCCAACACGCGGTTGGAGTAAAGGCCTACACGGCGGAGGAGATCGCCGCAGGCGGCAAGAGCGGCCAATGGGCGCAAGTGAATCAGAAAAACGGGGCTGCATTCAACTCATCCGCTCGCACTGCATCAAGCCCAGGCGTCGCTGTTGCTCCGGTGCCGCTGCAAGGGGTGCTGCCCAGCCGGCAAATGGTAGCTACGGATCTTGGACAAATGAAAATGGCGCGGCCGAACAACTGGTCTGTAATCATGCCGCAGCAGCAGGACGAATTCGTGACCATTGCCCCCAAGGCGGGAATTACGCCCAATGGTGTTGGCTATGGAGTCCTGATCAACGCGGCCAATACCAACAGTCCTGGCATTAGCCTGGATCAGGTCACCAGACAATTGGTGCGGGATCTTGAAAAAACGCACCGCCTCAAGCCTTTGGGCGAAGCCCAGGCCATTGCCGTAAACGGAGTGCAGGGACGTTCGTTGATGATGCAGTCGGTCTCACCTTTTCTATCTGCTAACGGTGCGCAACTCGAGCGCGACTGGCTGGTTGCTGTGCCTCAACGGAACAACGTAGTGCTCTTTTTCCTGTTTGTTGCACCACAAGCGGAATTCAGCAGCTTCCAGCCTACGTACGAGGCCATGCTGAAGAGCGTTCAGTTCTAGCAATGATTCCATGAAGGGAACGAGCTCATACGGCAAGCGCCTTGCGCAAGATGGGATTCCATGTCAGACCCGGAATGGGAAAGGGTGAGAGCCTGAAGCCAGTTTTTTACCTTAGAGTTATCTCCGTCGGGCAATAGCAGGTTAACGCTAGACCCGATTGAATCAGCCTCTGGTACAGTATCCTTAATTTTCCAACAAATTTCGGGTTACGACGTCGCGCTCTGGCGAACTCTTGAGGCGTCCCCTCGATAGACTGGACATTGCTCTGACGATTTCCTCGCGTTCCGGTTTGCAGACCGTGGGCAGCACTGCCGATCGATCATCGGCAGGGGCGGTGCATCTGAATTCCCACCAATCCACAATCGTACTGATCGGTGTGGTCTCTGTCCTGTCCTACGTAGTCCCAAAACTGGAAAGCGATTTAATGCTGAACCCCCAAACCACGTGGCCGCTTTGGCCAGGTTGCGCGATTCTGGTTGCGGCAATGCTGCTTGTTCACACGAGGATTTGGGCGGTGATGATAGCCGCCTCCTTTCTGGGTTTTGCTCTCTATGACATCCAGGCAGGCGTACCGGTCTCCTCGATTGCCTGGTTTCTCCCGGCCGATACGATCCAAGTTCTCGTGGCTGCAGCCGGTTTGCGGTACTGCTTTGAAGGTGTGCCTCGCCTCAACAATATCGGTGCTTTGGCGAAGTACTATTTTGTTGCTGTTTTTCTCGCTCCTTCAGCCGGGGCATTTATCAGCGCACAGGGGATTCCCGGTTCCTACTGGATTAGTTGGAGAGTCAGCTTCTTATCGGAAAGCGCTGGCCTTCATCACTCTGACGCCGGCTTTCTTAAGTTGGTTCAGCGAAGGGCCTGCATGGCTGAAAAAGTCGACCGTCTTTCATCTCGAATTTGGTGTGCTTCTCACCGCCACGGCATTTCTGTCTTGGGTGATATTCGGCACGCCTGCTACAAGCGCGTTCCCAACACTTCTGTACGCTCTGGTGCCGTTTCTACTGTGGTCCGCCTTGCGCTTCGGATCGGTTGGAATCACCAGTTCCATCATCATTATTAGTTTTATATCGGTTTGGGGTGAAGTTCATGGACAAGGTCCGTTCCACGCAATGGGAACGGGAAGCAGCATTAACTCACTGCAGTGGTTCCTCATCGTTACTGCGACGCCCTTTCTGGTGCTTACCGCGCTCGTGGAGGATCAAAAGGTTGTTGGTGATAGGCTCGCACACCTGAGTCGCGGATTGATACAGGCGCAAGAGCAAGAGCGCTCCCGCATTGGCCGCGAGCTCCACGATGACATCAACCAAAGACTTGCAATCCTCGCAATCGAACTACAACAAGTCCTGGACAATCCCTCTAAGATCCCGACGGCCGTCAACGGTATGCATTCACAGGTTCTGGAGATCTCGAATGACATCCAGGCCCTCTCTCATGAATTGCACTCGTCGAAACTGGAGTACCTCGGTGTCGTTGGAGGCATGAAGGCATGGTGCAGGGAATTTGCCGGGTTGCAGGGAATGGAAATCGATTTCAGCAGCGATGTTCAAACGGTTCTACCGTCCCATATCGGACTTCCCCTATATAGAGTGTTGCAAGAGGCTCTCCATAACGTGGTCAAGCACAGCGACGTGAAGCACGTCGAAGTACAACTTCGCGAAGAGTCGAGAGAGATTCACCTGATCATCAGTGATTCTGGGAGAGGGTTCGATGTCCAGGCTGCAATGCAGGGCAACGGCCTGGGTCTCGCCAGCATGCGCGAACGGATTCGGTTGATAAATGGAACCATCACTATTAAATCAAAGCCGATGAGCGGAACGACAATTCATGTGCGCTTGCCGCTTGAATTAGAGCGGACAGGCGAGATCGGCGTCCGCATAGCAAATGCGTAAGTGATTGATTTGAAGTGGCTGCCCCCAGGGATTCGAACCCCGATATGCTGATCCAGAGTTACGCAGCATCAGGAGCGTACCGGTCCCTGAATTTAATCACCTGCCAGTGTCGTCAGCCCGGACGTGTTGACTCGGAATCAGCAGGATTCTGCCTTCGAATCCCAGCTCGCTCACCAGACCCGCAGATCAAGGCTCATTCGGCGGAGCGAGATCGGTGAATTACCGCGGCTCGAAGACCTGAATGCCGGCAGGCTGCGACCCCTGACGCCTCACTGCTAGATACAGGCGCCCCAATTTCGGAGAGAAGAAGCTCGTTCGTGCTCCCTTCACGGTGGGAATGCGAGCGAGTTCTTTGTACTGATCGGGACTCTGTTGTTCGAAAACCGAAATGGCGCCCTCGCCGCCGCTGGCGTAAATCCGGTTGCGCGCCTGGTCATAAAAGACATCATCGCAATCGCCAACAGCGGGAAGGCTGTGAATCACTTTTCCCGTTTCGGTATTGAACACCAGCAGGCGTGCGGGAAAACGTGTGACGACAAACAGCCGATGGGCTGCTTCGTCTAGTGCCATCGGGTAATTGGCCTGCGGTCCGCCTGTTCGCCATGTTGCTTCTATAGTGTGCTTATCGCGGTCAACGACAACGATTTTGAAAGATTTCGGCAGGTTCACATATATCCGAGACCGGTTCTTCTCAAGCTGAAATGATTCTGGATGCGCATCGAGTTTGGTTTCAGAGACCTTTTGGCCATTGGTATCGAATTCACCCAGGCCACCGCTGCCAAAGCCAACATAAATGTGTTGCTTCGCCGAGTCGTACCGGAGATTGTCAGCGTCGTCTCCGTATTCCAGCGTCTTCAGAGGCTTCAATGATGTTCCGTCAAAAATTCTTACCGTGCCGTCTTTATCATTGGCGACGTATAACCGATCCACTCCGGGCACATACAAAGCTCCCTGAGGCTCCTGCAAACCACGGATTGTATTGATGCGTTTGCCTGCTTTGACATCGATGACTTCGACTGTGTTGTTCCCAAGCGCTGAGACGAACAGTCGCTCGCCTTTAACGTCAATCGACATGTGATCAATCCGCCCTTGCACATCCGGCAGCTCAATCGTCTTTTCCAACTGCAATGGTTGTGCCGTTTGGGCGAACGCCAAAACTGCAGAGATTAAAACAATGGCTAGTGTCCGGAGTACAATTTTCGAAATCGTCATTGCTTCGGTGCTCCCTCAATCGCCTCGTAGACAATCATTCGTGCCACCGGCCGACCATTTTCCTGTTGCTCGGGCGCATAAACGAGATGCGTCGCGTTATCAACTGCGAGGCTGTGCACGAGCTTCTGAACCGGAAAATCTTCGAGCTTCTTGTAATGATCTGCGTCTTGCTCCTGAATGACCGAAATAAATCCGCTGGCACAGGCAGCATAGATGCGGCCTAGTCCTGGGTCGAATTTCACAACGTCAGCACCGGCTGGAATCGGGATATGCGCAATCGCTTTGTGCGTGTCGAGGGCGAAAACAGTCATTGATCTGGTCCCGCCACAAAGAAGAAAGCCACGATGGTGGTCCGAATCAACCGCCATTCCGTGATTGTAGCGGCACCCCTCGACTGGATACTTTCCCAATACGGAATCGCTGGCAG
Source organism: Terriglobales bacterium (assembly GCA_035764005.1). Classification (NCBI taxonomy): domain Bacteria; kingdom Pseudomonadati; phylum Acidobacteriota; class Terriglobia; order Terriglobales; species Terriglobales bacterium. The sequence continues at coordinate 120,913 of DASTZZ010000069.1, read as the reverse complement.
GATCAATTTCGGCCACTTGGTTTGTGGTGCGCAGATTCACGTAGACTTTGCGAGCTATGGAATCGTACTGCGGCATTCCGGTCTCGCTGTCGAATTTGATCGTCTTCACGATTTCGTCCTTCTGAACGTCGACGACCGCAACTGCCTTTCCCAACGTGTCGGAAACGTACATTTTGTGAAACGGAGCGGCATACGTGCTTCCGTTCGGCTTTGCCGCTGTCGGCAGCCGTTTCGTCACGGTCATCGTGCGCAGGTTAACGACGGCGATTTTTTCCTCGCCCCAATCCGACGTGTAGACCTTGCGAAGCTCGGGAACGAATTCCAGGCCGGTGATGCCAGGCAGGCCGGGAATCGCTTTTACAAGCTTGTTTGTGCGGACATCGATGATGTACAGAAGGCCAGGCCCAAGGTGCGCGGATAACAAATAGTGGTCCTCATCATCCATCGTGAGATAGTCGAAACGTTGTCCCTTCGGTCCCGGCAGATCAATGTTTGCAACTTGCCTGAGCGTCTGCGCAGATAATCCGACAGCAAGCATCAGAATGGCAGTCAAATAACGACGGAACATTTGCCATCGTCCCTTTCCGGAGCGGCAGTATGAGCGCCGCAACAAATCGCAATGCGTCCGACATGTTTCACTGGCTTTTCTTGACGTTCATTGTGTCGAGCGCGGCTCTAAGTCCCTTCGCCAGTTTCCCCGCGTTGTCGTTCGCCCAGAAGTGCATGAAGAACAGGCGCGGATCTTCGGTCAGCATGTGGCTGTGCAGTGCAGTCACCTGGATTCCGTTGTCGCGCAATGCACGAATCACTGGATTCACCTCAGTTCCGATCAGCACAAAATCGCCGGTGATGGCTGCACGTCCGTTGCCGGTCGGTTGGAAATTGATCGAAGTTGCCGTTCCCATCGACGGCGGAATTTCAGTATCCATGTCATGAATGGCTTCACCCCTCGGGATCGAGAACTGATAGATACCGTTGCTGTTCTTGCCTTGAAATCCGAGTGTTTTCTCAATCTGTGCTGTATCGATTCCAAGACTATGTTGCGCCGAGGCCGGCGCGGGAGCTGCGGCAGGTGTTTTGGTCAATTCCAAAGCTTCTTTCAATTCGGACGCAAGCTTGGCAGGATCGCCATGTGCAGAGACGTGCATGTACATCACACGAGGGTTTTCGTGCAGCAGGTGATTGTGAAGCGCGGTCTCCTCAATGCCTTCTTGTTGCAGCTTCATCATCACCGGCTCGACTTCTGATTCGGTCAGAACAAGATCGCCCATCACGATTGCTTCGTTGCCTGTTTTCTTGAATGCAAGCCAAGAGCCCAGGGCAAGTCCGGCCTTGATCGGGGTTCCCGCTACCGCGACCTTTAGATCAGAGCGCGGCATACTGAATTTGAAAACATCGCCGGGCTGCATCGAGCCTTTGCGCCCGAGCGCGTCTTCCACTGGCTTCCACTCGGCCGAAGTGGGGTTCGGCTGCTGGGCACAAGCAGGAATGAGCGCCACCAGCAATGTCATTAAAAACAATACCGACTTCATAACGATTCTCCTTTCGTGAATTCCATCGAAGTTGTTGGAACCTAGTCGTTCGGCTGTGGTAATCACGTGAGCGACTGATACAAACCCTCAATCATTTCCATTCCTCGGCGTAGCAGTTCTTCGTCCGCTGTGCCTTCATGCGCCCATCCGATCAGCACGCGGTCCAAGCCGGTCCCTTCTGAGCGACCATACTTCTCGTCTTCCAAATCAGCGTCGTGGATGATCTGCGCAATCACAGCCACCTTGGGATCTCGGATAACGAATTCCTTGCGCAACGTCTCAAACGTGCAATCGTCACCGCGATGGCCGAAGCCACCGGCATGAAACATGTCGAAAGGAACAGCATCGGGGAATTTGCGTGGATCGTCAGCGAAGGCGAATCGAGCGTTCGCATCAATGAATTTGCGAATCAGCCAAGCTGATGAGACACGGTCGATGCCGGGTCGCGTTCGTGTCAGCCACGTTCGGTTGAGAAATTCCTTGCGCTTCTTGGCGGAAGTGGCCGAAGTGCCTGTTGCAAGTCCATCTGCGGTGTTAAGTAAGCTCTCCACGCGGCTACGCATCGGGCTGTTGAAGAAGTCGATTGCGACAATCTGCTGAAAGCGGCGACGCAGCCGCGACAGCTCGCCGGAGGTTTGTTTTGAGCTTTTCTTCCTCAGCTCTCGCATGAGTTGCTCGTAGTCGCGAGACCTCGCTTCGATGAACATCTGGCGCAATTGTGCCGATGGCTGATCGTTGATCTCATTGACTTTTACGACTGATGCCTGGCCCTTGTACTTGCGAATCGTCGTAGCAAGCCATTCGAAGTGTTCGTGATTCGCCGCTGTATTCGGCAACAAATACCCGGAGCTGGGAAGAGGCAACACGCCGTACTGCTTTAGTTTTCGCCAAACCTCAACGCGCCGGCTGGCTTGATTTGCGGGCAGACTGAACATCAGAAGCAGCCATGGAGCATCGGCAGTGGTGGCTTGTTGCGGCGTCTGCGCCATTGCCTTCGGTGCTACTGGCATTCCCCAATATGCTATAGATGTAACAGTACGACTGCAAAATGGGTGAGCCGTTTCAGCCCTGCCGATTCAGGGCATTTCGTTTTTGGGAGATCCACCCAAGCTGGCCGGCCCTTTGCAAAGATGACCGTCTGCACGGTGTGCAATGTGCCCAACGCGTGAAGTTAAGATGTTCCATTCCGATACGGATGTGGACACGCTCAATACAACTGATAATTAGCTTCGTGGCGCTTTGGTTGTGCGCGCCCTCTCTCGCGCAAGAACTCCCGCTCGCTCGGGTCGCCTATGCAGCGCGGGTGGACAGTCCTCCCAAGCTCGATGGCTCCCTTAATGATCCGCTGTGGCTCACGGCAAAACCGATTACGGATTTTCGACAACGAGAGCCAAACGAGGGAGAACCCGCAACGGAACGTACGGAAGTCCGAGTTCTTTACACGAAGCGATCCGTCTACTTCGGCATAACGTGCTTCGAACCCGAGGGACAGCACGTCACCGCCAGCGAACTTCGTCGGGACGTCAGCCAGGACTTTGATGACTATTTTGAGATCGTGGTCGATTCACGTCACGACCGTCGAAATGCTTACGTTTTCGAGATCAATCCTCTGGGCACACAACGCGACGGTTTGATCACGGAAGAGCAAGGAGGCGGGGACACCGACTTTGATCCGGGCTGGGATGGCGTTTGGGTGTCAGCAGCACAACGAACACAATCCGGCTGGACAGCGACAGTCGAGATACCGTTTTCGACACTCAACTTCATCTCTTCCCAAGACGTGGTGTGGGGTCTCAATTTCAAGCGCTTCATTCGCTGGAAAAATGAGGAAGACCTCTGGTCGGGATGGCGGCGCGCCTTCGGCGTCACTAAAGTCAGCCAGGCGGGAGTGCTCCAGGGCATCACTGATATCAGCAGTGGCCGTCTCCTTGTTATTAAGCCCTATTTGCTTGGCGGATTTCGCCATCTCCCGATTGCGGCGGCTGGCAGCGGATTAGAGCCAGGGACTTCAATACAGCACACGGGAGGTGTCGATGCGAAGATCGGCATTCGCTCTAATCTGGTTGCCAACCTCACCGCGAATACCGATTTTGCTGACGCAGACGTTGACATCGTTCAGTTCAATCTCACGCCCTACAAACTCTTTTTTCCGGAGAAGCGACAGTTCTTCTTAGAGAACGCAGGAATCTTTGCCTTTCCAATGGGTGGCGAAAGCGACCTGCTCTTCTTTAGTCGTCAGATCGGTATTGATCCGGTCACAGGGCAGGAGGTCCCGGTCAATGGAGGCGGAAAAATCGCCGGCACACTGGGTGGATTCGATGTTGGTTTGATGGACATCAGTACGCGGGCCGAAGGACCAAATCCGGAAGCGAATTACGGTGTCGCTCGCGTCAAGCGCTCGCTCTTCGGCGAGTCGTATGTCGGCGCAATGTATGTGGATAAGCGTTCCGGCAGTCCGACTGATTCGTACAACCAGACAGGTGGCTTGGACGCGCGCTTCGTCGTTCACAAAGACCTTGTGCTGACCGGCTTCGGAGTTCTGACGCGCTCGCCAGAATTGAGTGGCGGACAAAACGATGCTGGTGCCTCGGTGAGCTATCGCACGGATTTCCTGGATTTCACAGCCGAGCGCCGCCGCATCGGACAAAACTTTAATCCCGAAGTGGGCTTTATCGAGCGCAACAACTGCATGTGCGACTTCGCTGACCTGACGCTGAAGCCTCGCCCAAAGCTAAAAGGCATTCGCGAATTGCAGTTCGAGGGATTTATTGCCCATGACCCCGATCTTTCCGGAGTCCTTCAAACGCAGGAATGGCAAGGGACATCGTGCCAACTTCAACAACGGCGCCTACACGGATAACGACATCTACGACGTAATTGCTCAGCGGATTACCACGCCATTCAACATTTACAAGAATGTCGTGATCCCAATCGGCATGTACCGATGGGCTCGCCATCAACTGACGTATGGCTCACGGCAAGACCGCAAATTCACTTGGCGGCTGTTCGAGCGTTTCGGCACCTACTACAACGGACATCTGAATGAAGCGCGCGTGCGATGGTCATACCGCGCGAGTGAGCACCTGTCGCTTGACTTCAGCGAGCAGTGGAACCGATTCCGTTTGCCGCAGGGAAATTTCTCAGTCGTGTTTGGCAGCACCCAGACGAATTACGCTTTCACTCGGTTCCTATTTCTCTCGACGGTGCTGCAGATGAACACAGCCAACGCGCAGGCGGCAAGCGCGAACATCCGTCTGCGGTGGAACTACCGTCCGGACAGTGATCTCTACGTCATCTACACCGCCGGTCAGCGCTTCGCTTCGTTGGCCGCAGCCAATCCAATGCAGCTTATGGAGCACCGCTTCGCCGTGAAGTTCACGTATTCATTTGCAAAATAGTTGGGTGGTCCCGACGCGGTATTATCCGATGTCCATAAAGATGAATATTCATCACCAACTTCACAGGTGTGCCGTAAGTGTGCCGTGCGCTACGAGCCGAAATGCGTTTTTACGGGACTTTTCGCTACTTGATGCAAGTGCTTCCGTGCGGGCTTGATTTTGAGGTAAGTCGTTGATTTTGAATTGGCTGCCCCCCAGGGATTCGAACCCCGATATGCTGATCCAGAGTCAGCTGTCCTGCCGTTGAACGAGGGGGCAGTTTTGCGTTGGTGACTGGCGCCGGACGGCGCGCAATCCGGAGTTACTCAACTGATTCTATGATGCGCGGTTTTGAGGGTCAAATCGTAATGGGTAAGCGTGTGGAGCGGTGAATCCTGCTACACCATGCTTGGAACGCCCGCTCAGTCTCGTGGAGTTTGGGGAGGGAAGCCGTCACCACAAGGATGTTTATCGACTCGGCGTGTCCTCACTGAGATCAAATAGCATCGATTTTTCTCATCTCTGACGAGCAAGGAATGTTCAGCAAGCTTCAAATCACTGATAAATAACCACTGGTTGTCCTCTTCTCCGCGCCACCAATGTACGCGTGTGTGGAACACTTTTTTTCTCCATAACACCTTCCCAGTCGTGTCGTTTGTTGCGACAACGTAACTATCAATGCCGTCACCCTCAGCCGAGTATCGGATACCATCGGCAATCACAGGTGCTACTGGTTTAGGCGGAACTCGTTTCGCATGAACAGAAACCATACCCATCGAGCAGAGAATTACAACGACGCACGCGCGAATGCTCATGGAATAAATTATGCGGAAGCAGGTTTCGGGACATATTTAATTTTTGAGTACCTCGCCTTTTGCCCTGTGAAAAATTAGCGAGTTGCTAATGCTTCGCATGGACGACATGAACGCCGATCTGTCCCGACGCGAGCCCTTGAACGTCGCGGCCGAATCTGGACACGATCTGCTGAAAACTAATGTCTTCCATGTCGACGAAACTGTGCGAGCGGAGGATTGCAGCGACGTCAGTTGGCGTCAGGCCGCTGACCCACTGCTCGTTGATCTTCTCAAGCTGCGCCATCCGAGCGGCCGCATGGGCCTTGACGTCACCAGTCCAGGCTTCAGGCGGCTCGCTGTAGTCGAACACCACTTCCGAGTTCGGGATCGACGCTATGTACCCCAACGTGTCGTCGATCGCATTCCTTGTCAGATACGGCACGACGCCGAGCCAGGTGAAAAACGCAGCGGAGGTGTGCTGAAAGCCGGCGCTGCTGAGCTTCTGCTGCAAATCATCCCGCTCGAAATCGTTGGGCACGAAGGTCAGCCATGGCGGAGGCGCGAGTTCAGCCTCCGCGAGCCGCTGGCGCTTCCATGCCTGCGTGGCGGGATGATCCACTTCAAAGATGCTTATGCGAGTGCCATGGGGATTGCGGAGCGCGAAAGTATCGAGCCCCGCGCCGAGGATCACGACCTGACGAACGCCTCGCTCGACGGCTTTTGACAGGGCGTCCTCCGCGATGCGGCTCCGCGCCGCAGTGAACAGCCGTCCCATGCTCATCAACGGGTGCTTGCTGACGGCTTGCACTATGTTGTCTTCGGGTTCACCTAGAATTCTAACGGCGTACGGATCATCGAGAATCGCGCCATGATCAAGCAGCTGATGAGCCGCTCGCTGCCGAGCAACCATCACAGCCATGCGGCTGGGCTCGTCGGACTTCATGTCGGTCTCCGTTTCCCATTATTGCGTCACTTCGCGCGAATATCGTTTTGAGTGTAATCGCCTGTTCACGCCAATCAAGTTCAAGGCTACACTCCCGTTATGCCCGGTGTTGGCCACAGAACGCACGATTTCCCTCGTGGGACGCCGCTTCTCCTGAAGTTAATGGACACAGCATTTGCTGGGCTGTTGCTGATGGTGTTTGGAATCTGTGTGCTTGTCTTTGGACTTAACGGATGGCGCACCTTCGCTCCGGCTTTTGCGATTTGCATCGGATACGCAATCACTAGGTCGTTGCTGCTCACGCGATTTGAACGCAGCGGGGACGCGATTCCCATCAATCGTGTCAGCGTGGTCGTGAGGTTCCCTGACGGATTCCCGAAACCGCTGCTTGCAGCACGTCTGGCTTTCTTCATCGTTGCAGGATTAATGCTAGTGTTCGGCGTCGCCCCGTTCCCATTCGATGTTGTTAAGAACGGCATCATCGCTTGCGTGTTCGGACTGATTGTGGTCGCGATTGCGAACCTGCTAATCGAATCGCATTACGTGCGTGCGAGGCTGGAAGCCATCAACCTTGAGTTCATCCGGAAACCGAAAGAGCCGGGTGACTCGTGATAAATCGCCATATCACTCATTGAGGGCTATCGACTGTTAACGTCAACGAGACGCCCTAATTCGATAGCAGTCGTGCTTCCCTGTCAGGGTAGTACTTGAATTTCAAGTTCCGTCACACGCCCATCTTGGATTGAGAATGCCCGGACCGGCGTCGTTGCGTATGGCCGAGGGGTGACGATGAAATGAATTGCTTCAGAATAGTAGGCCAGTTCGATGTCTTTTTTCGAAGGCTCGTTCGCGTCCAGCCAGTGCGGATGGGAGTGGTAGATCCCGAGCAATTCGAGCCGGCGCTCGCGACATTCCGCCATCACGCGCACGATGTCCGTATGCGTAATCGCGTAATTCCTCACCGGATCAACCGCGACGTTCCTGGCGGGGAACGCCCGCGTGATTACATGGTTCTGCCCCGCCAAAATTCCACAGCATTCTCGATGGGGCTGGCGGCGCGCATGCTCCAGGAGCTGGCCGAACACTTTGCGCCGACTTCGCACGGCTCGTTTCATTGTTCCCGGAGTCTATAAGGCAACGAATCGGCAAATCAAGCCTCGAACACCGAGGTGGAAGATCAGCGTTATACCAGTTACTCTGGCTTCGCAGTGGCAGAAGTGCACAACCGCTTCTGAGCTTCCGGGTTGGCTTTTCGCTTCATGGACAGCAGAACCTGTACATCCCCGTCTTTTTCCAGATTTTGAACGACCTTGTTCGGATCGCATCCGGACGTGACGAGTTCTTCATCATGTCGTCGGGCAAAAACCAGATAGATTTTTGTGCGCTGAAACGAATAACAACATTCTGACGATCCGTTCTCATGAGGACCGTCACCTTGGGCGCCTCAATGCCTTTTATTGCCTTCAGAACATCAAACTTCACAGAGATTGGCTGGCCAGGTTCTAGAACGACATGATTCTCGAATGGGTTTTCGCCATGCGGTCCAGAGACGCTGAACACCTTACCGACGAAGATCACAGGCGTCGAAAAGTACGAAGCACATGGAGACGTCATTACGCATTCCGCAAGGCTCGACAGGGGAAAACACAGGAGCGCCAAAAGGACTGTAGAAAGTCGGACCATACGCATGAAATCATCATTATAGGTTTAGCCTCCTAGCGTCATCTGACTCTGCCGATTTCGGGTATGCTCACTTACGCATCGGAGCTTCGGCCAAACAGCGGGCTGCAAAGAACCAAATCCGACAAGATAACGACATGGACTTTTCCGAGTTCGCAGCGCTGGGTGCCCCATCCTCGCGCGGGAGTGTAAAGGATGTCTCGGAACAGAGTGGAAAGGATGTCATGAAACTGAACACGGCCTTTGCGCGAGGGTGGGATTCCATGAGGGTTGAGTTGCTAATGTCGTGCGTACGATCCAAGACGAATTCCATCGTGGGAGTCCAACACATTTGTCTCACCCACCCTTGCCAAGGCAGGCAAGGAGGCACCCACTTTGTTGGAGCCCTAGGCGACAAAATCTCGGAAGATTGACAATAGGAGAGGGTGGGCCCACCCGCCTAGCTTTTGTTTTGCCGCTCCCGGTAAAACACGATCATGTCCATGTATTGCGGCGGGGTGGCGCCAAGCTGGCGGAGCATTGTTGTGACTTGTCCGCGATGATAGCTGCCGTGATTCACCACGTGTTGCAGCATTTCCCAGAACGCGTTGGATCGGTGTGCGCCGCGAAAATCCTTATACTCGATCACCCGTTCCACTCCACCCGGACCCAGCTCGCGCACGAACTCGCGAACTCCGGTTTCAAGACGGGCCCATTCCGCGCGCGCCGATGCGACATCGGCAATGCGCTCCGCTCTCTGGAACCCAGTCGGCTGACCGCCCCGCCAACGCGAAATCCAGATAGACTCGGCGTCGCAGATATGCGCGATCGTATCGCGCACCGATGAGAAGCTGTTGCCTAGATTGCGTGTGAATTGCTCCGGTGTGAGCGCGGAAACTGCGTCGAGGACGCGATCGCGAGCCCAGTAGTTGTAATCCACGAGATTGCTCAGATCGTCGAACGTCATCTGGTGAGCTTACCTTGGGAACAGATTTGAAAAATGTTGCCCTCAGGATCGACCACATCGCACGCCTCCCCCAATTTCTGCCAAGGACGTCGCAACGTTTGGATTCCAAACGATTCCAGACGCGCACGTTCCGCTTCTACGTCGTTAACTTCAAAAATGAGCTTCAGCGGGTGCGCTTCGCGTGGGATCGGCGGGGATCCGATGTCGATGCTTTTCGCGATCTCAGCGGGTATGGCATGGAGTGAAAAACAAACGCTACCAGTTTTGTAGCTAGCCCATGCGCCGGGCCAGCCTTGATCAGTGGGATTGGTACCAAGCATCTCGCCATAGAAACTCTTCATCCGTTCCAGGTCTTTGACATACAGTATCGCGTTGCACAGTTGCATATTCCACGATGATAGCTCGAATGCCGGACGGAGCCGCCACGCTTGTTAACCGCCGAAAAATCGCCGATTTCACTCATTGAGTGATAACGCCTGTTTGCAAGACATTCGGCCGGCATAGCGGCGTCAAAATTACTGACTGCGTTTCTTCTGAACCTCGGGTGTAGTCTGTTTTTGCCATGAGGCTGTTTATCGCTGCGCTAGTGTTACTTGCGTTCGCCCTAATTGTCAGATCACCTGTTCTGCCTGGCATAGGCAATGACTTTGGTTTTACGTTTTATCGACCACTTTCCACTCAATACGTGCCATTTCGTGTGGCGGCTTTTTGGCTGCTAATTGGCGCAGCCATCGTCTTGGCTGTACTAGGAGCGGTTCTGCGGCTTATCCGAAAAGGACCCGGATCCGGGTTACGCCTGCCTTCACAAGAACGGTAATGAGTGATACGTCGCCATTGCAGTCAAAATGCAGAGGCCGGGGGCTTTTCGGCTTCATCCGCAGACATCCGAAGTTCGTAAACAGTGGGAAGCGGGTTGGAATCGGCGCGAATGAAACTACGGATTAGCTCAGTGCGAGAAAAATGGCCGAGGCTGAGGAGCCGAATGCATTCATCCGTAGCACAACTTTCCCACGACGTGCGTCTACCCCATGGAAAACAACTTGCCTCGATCACCCGGATAGGAAGCCGCTCGTCAAATCCGACTTCAATCTGCTCTCGCAACCAGCGCAAGTAATCTAGCTTTAGTGAGATTGCGACCTTTGGGTCTTCTCGAATGACAACGCCGAGAAAATCCGGGATGTCAGCACGCAAAGTGTGAATGTGCCCGTGTCCCTCGACGAGAATCTCGATGTCAAGTTCCATCAGACGTTCGAGGCTGGCAAGCCATTTTCGGCTGTCCACGTCGGGATTCGGCGTAGCAAAGTAGCTCCCCATGAACGCATCGCCCGCCAAGAGGAGTTTTTCCTTTGGATCATAAAGAACGACATGATCATCGCAATGACCTGGTGTACCAATTACGTGCAGTAGCCCGGTATTCGTTTCCAGTGAATCGCCTAGAAGTCGATACGGCTCTTTTAGGTTTGGAGGCTGCCCGATGATCGTTGCCCGAACCCAAGGCAGTTTCTTGAATGGCCTCAGAAAACTGGCGGTCATCTCCGAAACATAAATCGGAGCACCAGTGACTTCGGACAGCCAGTTCAGGCTGCCGACGTGTTCCTCATGGGCATGGGTAGCGATAACCTTTGTGATTTTTGCTTGGACGTGTCGAAGGTGTCGCTCAAGCGACTTGCGCATCTTTGGCGAGCCGGGATCGACCGCAACTCCATCGTAGAGTACTGTCGTGAACAGTTCTCCGAATAGTAACGGGACTGAATTTGGCAACAAGCCGTTCAAAAACAGAATAGTGAGCTTGCCTTCGAGTAGATCGATTCGCCGACGATATGTTCGGGAGAAGATACTCAGCCTTTGGATCCCCGCCTTGATTCCAGCCCACAAGACAAGCGGCAGCCGAATGAAAAAACCCAGCGTGTAACACGACCAAAACGCTCCGAGTCTGGCTTGGCGTCGTACCGCATCTGTTCTTGTCACTCGGCATGCACCGCCGCGGCACTTGCTGAGCGAATATCGGTTTGCGGCGACGAAGCCGTACAGAAGTCGTCCAATACTTCTGAAAGGGAACCACTGTCCCAGAGTGCCGATCAGCCAAGTAGACGGGAACAAACGAGCGAGACTTGCGACGGCATCCCAGCCGACGAGGATTTTGCCTGCAGGAGTGACGACGTGCAACTGCCGAAGACATTCGTCTAATCCGAGTCGGGAATCTACTCTGAGTAAGGATTCCGCGCTAATTGGCAGCGCGAGAGCCTTATTCTCATGGTCGAGAGTTTTCAACCACGCCACGCAACCCTGACAAATCTCGCATTGCTCGTCGTAGAACACCCTGTAGCCGGAGGCTGTGGGATGCTCCCTCTCAGTTCTCGCGATGATCTCCGCAAGCAATGGCTCCGCCATAGCAGTTGCAGAGATTATGCACTGGTAATGGCAGGCTTCCAAGCTGGTGAGGTCTTATCTGCGGCGGTTCTGCAGTCTTCGTTGTCGCTGACCCATCGTTACTGCAATCGCGAAGCCGATTCAGTCTCGTCTTCGGACTTCTTCACTCGCACCACGACAATTTTCGAGAATCCCTCTTTGAATGATGGCGCACGCAGCTTTTCCGCCATGCGGCGCATTACGTCTTCCTGCACCGTGCGTTCGCGGCGGCGATTGCGTTCGAGGCAGACTTCAAGCGGCACGTCGAAGAACAGGGCTTGCACTTCGTATCCGAAGCTGCGCGCCATCTTGATCCACTGGCGGCGTTCATGGGGCGATAGGTTCGTCGCGTCCACATAATTCCAGGGCATCTTTGCGATCAGACGCGCCCTTAGCAGGGAACGCAAGGTTGAGAAGACCAGGCCTTGATAGCGCTGTTCGGTAATGTCGTCGAAGAGGATAGTCCGCAGCAGGTCGCTCGAAAGCGGAGTTACGCCACGGCGCTTGAACCATGTGGTCTTTCCCGATCCGGGCAGGCCGATCGCCAGCACGACCACACCTCGCGGAGCACGCTTCTCCGGTGCTGTGCTTTGGCTTGGCTGCGGAGTGGCGGGCTGGCGCAGGATCGCATCTGGATCTGCCGGCGGCATCGATGGAGATTCAGGTTGCGTGACTACCTGCATCCGCTCCGTCGTTGCCTGACGCGTCTGCTCGGCTGCGCGAGGCGCTTCAGGCTCACGGCGAGACTCTTCATGCGTGTAATAAGAAGGTTGCAGCGGAGCCGGTTGGCCCGCCGCGATCGTCGGCTTTTCTTGCCCGACTTTGCCCGTGGATTCGGACTCGTTTTTGACTCGTTTGCCTCTGCGGCGCATTCGTTCGCGCACCCAATTGCGCATGCTCGGCTTGTAACATACTTTCGCTTGCAGGAGCAAACCGGAGAGTTCTTTGCAGCAATAGAGGCATCCTGGGAAAGGCGAACACGAAGGTCACGAAAGAAAACACAAGAGGTCGCCGAGAATTCGTGTGACCTCTTCTTTTCGCCTTCGTGGCCTTCGTGTTCGCCTCTCCCAGGTTACGCTGTTCGGGTCTTGAGTCTGGAACCGGCGCATATAGTGTTGCGTTCGCCCGAAGGTCAATACCGTCCGATTCGGCAGTAGACTTGCTCACATCAGCACTCTGCTTTCCGAAAACACGGCCGGTTTTTGGCACTGGAAGTGCTCATCGTGTCCCGATTTGAAACTCTTGACATTTCCTCAATTCGCGATAGCATCCGAATTATGGATAGCGAAAAAGAAGCGAAATGGATGAGGGTGTCAAACTCGGAGGAAGAGGTTCGGCGGATGGTCGAGGACCCGGCATACGCGCGTCAGGTCGAAGCCGAGCTAAAAGAGCTGGAAGCTGAGCTCGAGTCGCTTGACGATGAAGAAGAAACTTACGAATTCGCGGATGTAGATCTGGACTCACTTAGCGAGGAGCAACTCAAGGTGCATGCCGCGCTACTGGATGAGCAGGTCGAGCAGGCGAAGAAGCGCATTGAGACCAATCGCAGGGCGGTAAACATCGGGCTACTCAAGAAGGCGAATCGGGCTCCGCGGTGCGGTCGTCTGAAGAAGAATGGAGAGCCGTGCCGGGCTCCCGCCATGAAAGGCGAATCGCTCTGCTATTTCCATATCTCCGCCGCCGAGACCAGGCGTCATCCGGAAATACAGATTGACGTGCTCGAAGACCGCGAAAGCGTGCAGATCACTCTCAAGCAGATCATGGAACTCGTGGCCGGCGGGAAGATGAATTCTCGCGATGCCGCCGTGCTTCTGCGCGCGACCCAGATTGCCGGTGCGATGTTGAAACCGGAGAAGACGATGGTGCAGCCTGCGAAAGGCAAGCCTGCCCGAGGAGTCGGCGTTAACGCCGAAGAGCAATGGGGTTAACGCCGTGGAAATTTCGGCGTTAACGCCGTGGAAAAAGTGGGGTTAACCCCGTGGAAAAAAGGGCGTTAACCCCGGGGTTCAAATGAACGGATTTTCCAGTGAAATCGCACAGAAAGAGCGGAACAACCCCTGCGATTCGTTGTATTTGAGGAAAAAGTTTGAAGATAAGTCGAGGAAAATTTTGCCACACATTTCCCTGCGAGAACACAAATTTCAGGATGTGTTCATGTGTGGTGAATGCTCTCAAGGACCTGTCATCCCTCGCTCCGCCACGGTACTTTTGCATGCTTCTGAGCTTTGGTTTGCGGAGCGGGGGATCTGCTGTTTTCGGAAACACCCGTAAGGAACAGCAGGTCCCCCGCGCAGCAAAAGCAGCTTCTCAAAGTTCCCACGCGGGTTCGCGGCTGCGCGAGGGATGACAGATTGTGTAGAGTTGAACTCTTTTTCGACGGAGCTGAACATTCATTCTCTTAATCGCATTCGCCTGGGGCTGGCCCTATGTGCGCTCGTCTCTTCCCTTTTTGGGCAGCAGGCTGCGACCATTCGCGTGAATGCTGCCCGCAAGATCGGAGCTTTCCCGCCAATTTACGCTTTCTTTGGATACGACGAGGCGAACTATACCTACACCGCGAACGGCACGAAGCTGATTCGAGAGCTTGCGGAGTTAAGCAAGATTCCTGTGCACATCCGAACGCACTTTCTGCTCGCAACCGGAGACGGCACGGGAGGACTCAAGTGGGGATCGACGAATGCCTATACAGAAGATGCTTCCGGGCGTCCGGTCTATGACTGGACGATTGTCGATCGCATCTTCGATACATACCTGAACAATGGCGCGAAGCCGTTTGTCGAGATCGGCTTCATGCCGCAGGCTCTCTCGTCACACCCTGATCCGTATAAGCCCACTTGGATCCCCGGCGCTCCGAATCGGGACTACGCCAGCGGGTGGTCGTATCCGCCGCGCGATTACAACAAATGGGAAGAGTTGGTTTACCAATGGGTGCGCCACAGCGTGGAGAAGTACGGGCGCGAGCAGGTCGAGTCGTGGTACTGGGAGGTGTGGAACGAGCCCGACATCTTCTATTGGCATGGCACGGTTGATGACTACGAGAAGCTTTACGACTACACCGCCGCAGGACTGAAACGTGCGCTGCCGACCGCGCGCATCGGCGGACCGGCAGTTACTGGACCGGCGAGTCCGCGCGCGGCTGCTTTTCTACGGCATTTCCTCGAGCACTGCGACAACGGCCGCAACAATGCTACGAGTCAGACAGGCGCTCCGCTGGACTTCATCACCTATCACGCCAAGGGACATCCGTCGGTTGTCGCCGGTCATGTGCGCATGGGCATGGCGCAGCAAACGCGCGATGTGGATGCCGGCTTTCAGATCGTTCGCTCCTTCGCGAAGTTCCGCGACCTGCCTATTGTGCTGAGCGAGTCCGACCCCGAAGGCTGCGCAGCATGCTCGGCGCGTGTTTATCCGCCGAATGCGTACCGAAATGGAACTCTCTATCCGACCTACACGGCGGTGATGACCAAAAACATTCTCGATCTCGCCGCACAGGAGAAGGCGAATACCACAGGAATGCTGACTTGGGCGTTCGAATTCGAAGATCAGCCGTATTTCGATGGATTCCGGACGCTCGCGACCAATGGCGTCGATAAACCTGTTCTGAACATCTTCCGCATGCTCGGCCTGATGACAGGCGATCGCGTCGAAGCCGAAAGCAACATGCGCGTGCCGCTGGACACAATTCTTTCGGACGGTGTCCGCAGCCAGCCGGATATAGATGCGCTGGCCGTAGCCGGAGAACATGAACTCTCAGTCCTGATTTGGAATTATCACGACGACGAAGTTTCTGTGCCGCCAATTAAAGTCCAACTAGATCTCGGCGGTCTGCCGACAAACGTGGAGCGCGCGCTGGTTCGGCAGTATCGGATTGACGACACTCACAGCAATGCCTGGACGGCATGGAAGAGGATGGGCTCTCCGCAACAACCAACCGCGGAGCAGTATGCAGCGTTGGAGGAAGCCGGTCAACTCCAGCAGTTCGATTCGCCGCATTGGATTTCATTGAAACTAGGAGCCGCAAACCTCGATCTTCAGCTACCGCGAGAATCGCTGGCTTTGATTCGAGTCAGCTGGTAAACGCATTCACGAGTTGCACTGGTTCCAGTGCAATGCAGATCGGAACTCATTTATGCGTAGGGCATTCCTTGCTGCAGCGAAAACAAAAAATCCGTGCAATTCGTGCGCGAAGCGTCCGTGTGATCCGTGTCGTGTTTTGATTTTTTGTCCCGGTGAACGTAAGTTGCAGAAAACACACGAGTGTACTGGAAGAGCTCGCGCGCAAAACCTGAGCACAATCCAGCAGCATCTCAGTCCAGGATGGGTTTATAGATTTGGGAACGCCGAATGGCAAATGAGCTTGCAATCGAGCAGGAGCTCACTTACTATCGGCAAAGCCAATAGAACCAAGCAGAAAGGCGGTGGAAAAGCCGTCCTGACTGCTTCCGGCGCCGGAGTGAACCAGCTCCGGGTTCGAGGGATGATGAAGAAGAGCCAGGTCTGCCGCTATCTTCCTGCACTGATTGCTTTTTTCGTCTTCGTAGGCACGTCGTTCGCCGCCAAGATTTCGACTCCGGGAACCTCCAGCACCAAGAAGACCAGCCGTAAAGTGAGCGAGTCGAGCCGCGCGTCGGCCAAGATGAGCCGCTTGCGCCATAGCCGGCGAACGGTGCGAACCCGACGCGTATCAAAAACGCGCAGGCATCGCCGCCATCGCTACGTCGAGCACTTTACGGCGAAGTCGTTTGTCACGACCGACCAGACGGTTGGCGATATCACCGCCGGTGAAGATCCCGTCGTTCGCCAGGCAGCGATCGACGCCCTTGGCAATATGAACGGTACGGTGGTCGCGATCGATCCGACCAGCGGACGCATTCTGGCGATGGTCAACCAGAAGCTGGCGCTCTCGGAAGGTGCTACGCCATGCTCGACCATCAAGCTGGCCGTCGGACTTGCCGCGCTGAGCGAAGGCATCATCACGCGCACCACGCCGGTGAAGATCTCGCCGCATCATTATCTGACGCTCACCCAGGCGTTGGCGAAATCGAACAACGCATATTTCGCCGCGTTAGGGCGGAGCCTCGGTTTCGAGCGCATGCACCGATACGCCACGGAATTCGGGCTTGGCGAGCTTGCCGGCTACAACATCGAAGGCGAGCACCTCGGCGTTTATCCCGATGAGGAACTCGATGCCAAATTGGGAGGCATCGGGCGGATGTGCTCCTTCGGCGACAGCATCTCGATGACGCCGCTGCAGCTTGGCGCGCTCGTTTCAGCGATGGCCAATGGCGGCACCCTCTATTACCTGCAGCACCCCACAACGCCCGAAGAAGTTCTGAACTTCCAGCCCAAAGTGAAACGTAGCCTGGAGATCGCGAAGTATCTTCCCGAGATGAGCGAAGGGATGGCCGGCGCGGTCCAATATGGAACTGCCCGTCCGCTGCGCATCAACTTCTCAGAGGAAGAGATTTTGGGTAAGACCGGCACTTGTTCCAATTCGGGAACGCGCTACGGCTGGTTCGCCTCTTACGCGAATACCGACTACGGGCACATCGTGACTGTGGTCTTCCTCGAAGGCGGCCGTCCGACCTATGGCCCGAAAGCAGCCGAAATCGCCGGACGCATGTACCGCGGCCTCTACGATCACAGCTTCTTCGTGGCCAAGAATCCGGAAGAGAAGACGACCGAGTCGACCGCAGTCGGCGTCTCGCAGTAACTCACAACGTCAGTACCGTTCGCGGTAGCGAATGGGGAGTTCTCAAAATGGTCCTCGCAAGAGGGCCATTTTTATTGCCGCCACGCGCAAGTGAAAACAGATCCAACGCAAGAATGCCAGGCCTGAAAGGCCGAAAGAAGCGCAGCCCAGCGGCGTAAGCCCTGGGTTAGCGACCGACCACGAGCCGAGCCCTGAAAGGGCGGCATTGATGGCTCTTTCCCAGATCGGAACAGATCATGGGCTAGGGCGTCGTTCTTCGCTCATGGTTGATGGGATATGGAATGCTGTGCGCAGAACCTATGCCGCCCTTTCAGGGCTCAGGTCTCTCGGTGTCTTCTACCCAGGGCTCACGCCGCTGGGCTGCGCTTCTTCCGGCCCTTCGGGCCTCTGATTGTCGCGCAATGGAAGCTTACTTTTGCCGGAAGAAGTGTTCTTACGCCAGCTTCACAGCTTCCCGAAAGAACGCCCGCGTCGCCGTGCCGTCCGCATCGAACGAGCCTTTGCCCTCAACGGAAATTCCACCCGAGTAGCGAATGTCGCCGAGATAGCGGAAGAACTTCTTGTACTCCTCGTCTTCACTTAGATCGTGCGGCCACACGCGTCCATGCGGATTGGCAAAGTGCAGATGCACGATGTCGTGCTTGGCGGTTTCGACAATGCGTGGGTCTTCGTTTTCCACGCGCATATGGTAGTAGTCGATGATCATGCGCACATTCGGATGCTTCACCGTGCGCACCATCTTGTGCGCCTCGGCGCCGGTGTTCAGGATGTTGCTTTCTTGGTGGCGCAGCGGTTCGATGGCAACGATCAAGTCGTGGCGCTTGGCCAGATCGCCGGCCATGTGCAGATACGTGGCAATCTGCTCCCATGCTTTATCGCGAGAAAATCCGTCAGGAACATTGCGCGATCCCGCGCTGCCCCACACGACGACTGATGCGCCCAATTTCTTGCAACGCGCGAAACACGGCTCCAAGTAATCGCTGACAGCCGAGAGAGAAACATCGTTCCCAACCACTTTCAAATCGGGACGGCGTATCAGACTGTTCAGCGAGCGACAACGAAGAGGTGACGCGAGCAGCTCGGTCGAATAATCGTTAAAGTCGTCATCGCTCATGGCGGCGATGTCAGCCGCACCAGGTTCGATGTAATCGAAACCATACCTTGCGGCATTGTTAAAGTCGCGAGTACACACACCGACTTTAATGTCGGCCGCGTGCTCACGCGCGAAAGCAAGGAGGGGCGAAGCAGCGAGAGCGGCAAGGAAAGTGCGACGGGTGAACATAAGCTGCCAGCTACCAGCTACCAGCCTCCAGTTTAGGCATGGGCACCCCGAACTTTCTCGATCAAGGAAGCTAGCGTTCGACCTACCTCTCTCGCCTTATTCGTCAGATCCTGCGCGGTTTTCGCGTTGAGGTAACCGAGATCGGTGGCGAGAATGAGTTGATATTCGAGTTCACTTTCGGAACCCGAGGCAATACGCAGGAAACGGTTCTTCTCAAGTTCGCCGACACGTCCGCAGCCCTCGGCGATGTTGGATCCAATGGAAACGCAGCATCGCCGCATCTGCGACGTCAATCCATAGAGCTCCGATTGCGGAAATGCACCGGTGGCTCGATACACATCAAGCGCCAAGGCGTGGGCCTTCTGCCAAACAATCAGATTGCGAAAATCACTCATGGTCTATCTGCAAAATCCGTCTCGCGCTCACGCGGGGGGCCTTTGGCTGGTAGCTGGAAGCTGGTAGCTGGCAGCTTTTTTCACACCTCTTCCCGCACTACATAAGGCTCACGGTACGTTCCGCGCAACATCGTGTTCGCTTCGTCGTCATTGACCACCTGTTCCGTTTCGGGATCGAACTTCAACGTGCGACCTAAACGGTATGAGGCGTTCGCGAGATGCACGAGCGTCGTTGAGATGTGACCTTCCTCAATCGGACAATGCAGGTCTTCCGCTTTACGGCTGCGCACGCAATCGATGAAGTTGGCCCAGTGATTGCCTGATGCTTTGCCGGACGGACCTGGCTCAGCTTTGTTGGTCAGCCACGTCTTGTACGCGTCGTAGCCGTCAATGCCGAGATAGCCATTTGAGCCATAGAAGATGTTCCCAATCGTGTTCGTCTTCGCGTCCTGCGGACCAAGCGCCTGAGCTCCGGCTGATGCACGTGCCGGGCGCGCCGGCGCGAGTCCTGCTGCGGGAACGGCGGAACTTCCGTAAGCCCCCGTGCCGATCTCAGCCTCGTGATTGGTGATCCAGTGGCGAACCTCGACCTCCATCATCTTGCGCTTGCCGTTCGGCCCTTCGAAGTAATACGTCGCGTTGAGGATGTTGGGTGTTTCCTGATCGTCATCGAACATGAAGTGCCCACCGGTGGCGGAGACCAGAACGGGAAACTTCACGCCGAGTCCCCACCGCGCAATGTCGATTTCATGGATGGCCTGGTTTCCGATTTCGCCGTTGCCGGTGTCCCAGATCCAGTGCCAGTTGTAGTGGAAACGATTCTTCGTGAATGGCTTCATCGGCGCTGGCCCGGTCCAGAGGTCATAGTTCACTCCGGGCGGAACTGGTTCGGGAGAGGCGTGCCCGATGGTGTTGCGCCACTTGTAGCAGAGAGCGCGCGCGAGATAGACGTCGCCGATGGTGCCGTCCTGGCTGTGCTTGATAGCTTCCATCATTCCCGGATTGGAACGCGACTGGCTGCCGTGCTGGCAGATGCGGTTGTACTTCTTCACCGCCTTTACCAGTTGCTTGCCTTCGAAGGTGTTGTGCGAACACGGCTTCTCGACATAGACGTCTTTGCCGGCCTGGCACGCCCAGATCCCAATCAGCGAATGCCAGTGATTGGGCGTGGCAATGGAGATGGTGTCGATATCTTTGTCCTCGAGCAGCTTGCGGACGTCGGTATACGTCTTCGGCTTCGGCAGACCCATCTTCTGCACTTCATCGAGCCGGTGCGCGAGGACGGAATCGTCGATATCGCAGAAGGCAGCGATCTCGACGTTTGGCACCTTGGAAAATCCGCGCAAATGATCATTACCGCGTCCGCGAAGGCCGACAATTGCATGCCGGACCCGATCGTTCGCGCCCAGAACTCGGCCACCTAGCGCCAACGTGGCAGCGCCTACCGTAGCGGCCTTGCCCGCGGTCTTCAAGAAATCACGACGATCCATATCCATAGTTTGTTCCTGTATTCAGTAATATGACTTGCGCAAGCGCGGATAGTATATCCGCGCTACACAAAACAAGAATACGTTGTGCCGTGCGAAACGGGCAGGAGCAGTTGCGCATACAATGAGTCGCCGCGAACTATTGACTTCTGCAGAAATTTGTCATAGCAGAGAAGAAGGAGAAGTTTGGAGTATCCCGCGGCGGATGTTGGTCGGCAATCTTTCCTTTTGTGTTGGAACACAGTTTGACTGATCCGGAGACCCCATGAACCTGACCCGACGTTCAATTCTGAAATCCGCGGCGCTCACCGCAGCTTGCACCGCGATTCGGCCGATGTTCTCTTTCGCTCAAGCTCCAGCAGGAAATGATGATAAGCAGTTCCACGGATTGCGCGTAGGAGCATGTTCCTACTCGGTGCGTGCCTTTCCCCTTGCGGAAGCTTTGCAGGACATCAAGCGTCTGGGCGTGCATTATGTTTCGTTGAAGGACGTTCATCTTCCACTATCTTCCACGCCCGATCAGCGCAAGCAGGTGAAGCAACAGGCCGAAGACATGGGTCTCACGATCACGAGTTGCGGCGTGATTTACCTGAAAGACGATGAAGCATCGATGCATCAGGCGTTCGATTATGTCCGCGATCTCGGAGCTTCGATAGCCGTGATTGGCGTGACTCACGAACAACTGCCAACGCTGGATAAGGTAATCCGCGACTACGATCTTAAGGCCGCGATTCACAATCACGGACCGAATGACAAAAGGTTTCCGTCTCCGCTGCAGGTGTACGACGCCATTAAAGGACTCGATAAGCGCATCGGCGTCTGCATGGATATCGGCCACACCTTCCGCATGCATGAAGACATCGTGGACGACATAAAGAGGACCTTCGACCGCCTTTACAGCATGCACTTTAAGGATCTCGAATCCGATCACGTCGACGCGAAAGGCGTGCCGGTAGGCACGGGAGTGATGCCGATCATCGGAATCCTGCGCGAATTGGTGCGCTCCAACTACAAAGGCGAAGTGCAGCTTGAATACGAGGTCGAAGCAAAAGATCCGGTTCCAGGAATGGCGGAGTCATTTGGGTACATGCGAGGAGTGTTGCAGACGATAAGTTAAGGTCAACGCAAGTTTAAGAAAGGCATGAGCATCACTCGACGCACATTGATTGCAAGCTC
Organism: Terriglobales bacterium; assembly: GCA_035764005.1. NCBI lineage: Bacteria > Pseudomonadati > Acidobacteriota > Terriglobia > Terriglobales > Terriglobales bacterium. The sequence continues at coordinate 99,179 of DASTZZ010000069.1, read as the reverse complement.
GGCTGCGGGAATCGCAGCGATGCGCGTGCCGCTTGCTGCGCAAGATCGGCAGTCCTCTACGCCTGTGCGCAAGGGACGCATTCACCAGTCAGTCAGCCGTTGGTGCTACGCGAAGATTCCGCTCGACCAACTCTGCGAATACGCTGCGAAGATCGGACTGCGCGGCGTCGATCTGCTTCAGCCCGAAGAATACGATGTGCCGCGTCGGTACGGACTCATCTGCACCATGGGCTACGCCGGAGGCGGCGAGATCGCCAATGGGATGAACCGCACCGAGAACCACGCCGGGATCGAACAGGGCTTTCGCACCAATATTCCTAAAGCTGCGAAGGCAGGCGTTCCCAACGTGATTACGTTTTCGGGAAATCGACGCGGCATGTCGGATGAAGAAGGCGCGAAGAACACCATCGCTGGGCTCAATCGCGTAAAGCACATCGCCGAAGATCACGGCGTGACGATCTGTATCGAACTGCTCAACAGCAAGATCGATCATCCTGACTACATGTGCGATCACACTGCGTGGGGCGCGCGCGTAGTCCAGGAAGTGAACTCTCCCAATGTGAAACTCCTTTACGACATCTACCACATGCAGATCATGGAAGGTGATCTGATCCGCACTATCCGCCAGAACATTCAATGGCTCGGCCACTTCCACACCGGCGGTGTGCCCGGACGTCATGAGCTAGACCACACACAGGAAGTTCAGTGGGACGCGGTGATGCGCGCGATTGCCGACAGCGGTTTCCGCGGATACGTTGCGCATGAGTTTGTACCCACGGGCGATCCGCTCGCATCATTGGAGGCGGCCACCACGCTCTGCGACGTGTAGATGCTGAAAGGTCAGTACCGTCCGCGGTAGCGGATGGGTCGGCGCTGTCGTCGAGGAACCTATTCGCTACCCGCGAACGGTACTGACGCTGCTACACGTAGTTGTTTGCATTGAAAGCTCTTTCAGGAGAAATCTGCGCACGGGCAGTCTGTACCGAATGGAATCATCTCGGAGAGTAAGCGCAGCTTCCGGAGTCAGCCGTCGCGAGTTCTTGCGACGTTCCTCTGTCGTCGCTGCTGCGCCGCTGCTTACGTCGCAAGCAGAAGGGCAGACTCGGCCCAACGTAATTCTCATCATCTCCGACCAGTTTCGCTGGGATTGCGTGGGTGCTAACGGCCGCAATCCACTGAACCTCACCCCGAATCTCGATGCAATGGCTGCGGAGGGCACAAACTTCGCGAATGCGATCACGAACCAACCGGTGTGCGGGCCGTCTCGTGCATGTCTCTTCACCGGCATGTATGCGACCCGAAACGGTGTCTGGCACAACGGCCTGCCGCTTCCACCGGAGTCGGAAACGTTTGCAAAGGCATTCCGCCGGGCAGGCTACACAGCGAACTATGTAGGCAAATGGCATCTCGCTCCAGAAAACCATAAGGATCCAGCGACGCTCGGCCCAGTCCCAAAACAGTACCGGGGAGGCTTCGACGATTTCTGGGAAGGATGCAATGTGCTCGAGCTCACATCTCATCCTTATGAAGGCACGATCTGGGACTCCGCGGGAAATCCGATCACGTTTAAAGACACATATCGCGTCGATTTCATTACCGACCGTGTGGTGCGCTTCTTGCGACAAAAGCCGCGAGAGCCGTTTCTGCTTGTGATTTCCTACCTCGAGCCGCACTTCCAGAATGATTGCAACTGCTTCGTCGCTCCCAAGGGCTATGCAGATCGCTACAGAAATTCCTTTATCCCGCGCGACCTGTCATTCTTTCCCGGCGATTGGCAGGAGCAATTGCCTGACTACTATGGATGCGTCGCGCGCGTGGACGAGAACGTTGGACGCCTCCGTCAGGAACTCGCCTCGCTTGGACTTACAAAGCACACAGTGCTCGCATTCTTGAGCGACCACGGTTGCCATTTCCGTACACGCAATGCCGAGTACAAGCGCAGCGGTCACGAAAGCTCCGTTCATGTTCCGCTCGTGATGACTGGGCCCGGACTTGATAAGGGCCGGACCATAAAACAGCTCGTCGGGCAAATCGACGTTGCACCGACTCTGCTCGAAGCCGCAGGCATTCCGGCGCCAAGTTCCATTCAGGGAAAGAACTTTCTGCGACTTGCGGATGAAGGCGATCCAAATTGGCGGGACGAAGTCTTCATCCAGATCAGCGAATCCATGACCGGCCGCGCTTTGCGAACTCCGCAATGGAGCTACGTGGTAACCGAGCCCGACGGAAAATCACACGAGTCAGCCTCTACTTACGTTGAATATCAGCTCTATGATCTGTTCGCAGATCCGCATCAACTGTTAAATCTAGCCGGCCGTCGCGAGACTCGCGATATCTCCGCCCATCTACGCGAGCGGCTGCTCAGTCGAATGAAAGAAGCAGGAGAAGAACCCGCCCAGATTGTGCCGGCGCCGCTATATCCATGAATGTTCTTTAGACTGTCGCAAGCATGAAGAAACGTCCCATTTCGGTAACAATCGTAAGCTGGGTCTATATAGTCGCTGGCATCGGAGGCATTGCCGCGCACGCAACCGAACTCGATCTGCGGCATCCATTCTCGAACGACGTCGTGCTCGCGCTAATCGTTCGGTTGCTGGCCGTTGTTGCTGGAATATTCATGTTGCGCGGCGCCAACTGGGCACGTTGGCTCGCGATTGTTTGGATTGCGTTCCACGTGGTATTAAGCGCTTTTCACTCATTCCCATCGGCTGCATTTCATGCGCTGCTGCTCGCCGTGTTCGCGTATTTTCTCTGCCGCGGCCAAGCAAATACCTACTTTCACGCGAGAGGATCTGACTTGAATGTAGTGTCGCAAATGCCGGACTGAGAGTGGGAGTAACTGGATAATCGAAAACTCGATTGAGGCACTATCGTTTGCGAAGCATGGAAAGACGCATTTTCAATGATCCATTTCTGTTAGCTGATCGCATTCAGAGTGAAGGAGATGCAATCACAGCCTCTCTGCTCGGAGCGCTTCAACGCAATCTCACCTATGCAGAGGGCGTTTCGGAAGCGCGCCGGAATGAGTTTCGGAAGCGATGGGTTGCATTGCTCCGGGAAGAAGCGAGTTGCTACAGCGATTCGGCAGTATCTGATGTGCAGCATTGCGCGTCGCTTCGACGCATATCAGACAATTTATCGCTGGAATTTGGTTCCTACTTGGTTGGTCGGCGTTTTCGGCTGGGCACAGCGCAGAAGAGCTTCAATTTGTACCTCAAATACATTTGGCGAATGGGACGAACGCAAATACCTCCACCGCATTGCCCAATCGACAGCATTGTTTTACAAGCAGCAGGTATTGACGGTAACTGGACGAAATGCGACTCCGAGCATCAATACATGGATTGGGTGGGTCTAATTCGGAACAAGGCACATCCACTTCACATTGCAGATTGGGAATACGACATTTGGCTACGTGAAGCACTCAAGAGGAGATCGGCGTCGTCTTCGTGGAGCACCTAGGACTGAATCTGACGCCGAACCACACTTCTAAACACCACCGCTAGTGTTGGCGTCTCCGATTCCTACCAGCCCCTGTTTTCCACATAGAAGCGAGCAATAAAACACCTCAACCTAAAAAAATCCTATTGACATCCAACCACTTCGGCGTAGGATGTGGTCAAAAGTGGTTGAAAGTGGTCGAACAAGCTGTATTCGTGGTCAAAGTGGTCGAGAGTGGCAGCGGATGCGAATGAGACTTCAAAATCCGGCGAACCACAGGAAAACAACCTCTAAGACCCGATTTTTCGCTGCTTCAGCCTCCTTGGCGCTGTTGGCCGTAGCCAGCCAGAGCCAGACGGTTAATCAATGTTTCGCGGCAATCACCCAACGCGCGTGGACGAAAAGGGACGACTCAAGGTCCCTGCCGAGTTCAAGCGCACCATCGACGAGAGCTATGGTGGCGGGCAATTTTACATCACCAGCCGCGATGGGAAGGTTGCCGAGATATATCCCTTTGAGGAGTGGCAGCGGATCGAAGAGAAGCTGGCGAAGGTTTCAAACTTCAATCCGGCCAAGAAAAAGTTTCTCGACCGAGTCAATTACTACGGGCAGATGGTCGAGATCGATAACCAGGGGAGATTGCTGATTCCGCAGTTGCTGCGCGATTCGGCGGATGTGAAAGGGGAAGTGCTGGTCTTCGGGAACCTGACGTACCTGGAAGTTCGGAACGCTGAACAGTTCCGCAAGCACCTCGAAGCCAACCCGATCACTCCAGAGGATGAAAAGACACTCGCTGATCTGGGTATCTAGCGGTGGAAGACAACAAGGCCTCCCAGGAGGTCGGACATGGCGGGGATGGTGGAAAGCGTCATGTTCCAGTTCTTTTAAAAGAAGCGATCCATTTTCTGAACGTGCGGCGCGGCGGCACCTATATAGACGCGACCCTCGGGCTTGGCGGCCACTCTTACGAAATCGCAAGGCTCCTCGGCCCACAGGGACGTTTGATTGGCTTCGATAAGGATCCGGCGGCGCTGGAGCTGGCGCGCAATCGTCTCGATGGTCTCGCGGCTGAACTCGGCGGCGAGGCGCCGAACATCGAGCTGATTCACGATTCGTATTCCCGAATCGGGCAACGAGTCGAGGCCGCGAGCGCAGACGGTCTGCTGGCGGATCTGGGAATCAGCTCCATGCAACTCTCCGACGCAGCACGCGGATTCAGTTTTCAGGCGGAAGGGCCGCTCGACATGCGCATGGACCCGCGCAGTGAGCGCACCGCCGATCAAGTGGTAAACCGCATCGACGAGAGAACTCTCGCCGATGTGATTTACGAATTCGGTGAGGAAAGGAGGTCGCGGAGAATCGCCAGAGCCATTGTCCGGGCACGGCCGATACGATCGACAGCGCATTTAGCTCAAGTTGTAGCGGCCGCGCTCCCGGCAATGAAATACCAGCGCATTCATCCAGCGACGACCACTTTCCAGGCAATCCGAATCTTCGTAAACCGCGAACTTGAGGACCTGAAGGAGTTACTCGAGGCAGCTCCTCAGGTCCTCCTCCCTTCGGTTGGGAGATTGGTAGTGATCAGCTTTCACTCGCTGGAAGATCGCATAGTGAAAGAAGCGATGCGCGAGGGAGCAAAGGACGGCGTCTACCGACTGCTGACAAAAAAGCCGGTGACGGCTTCGGAAGAAGAAGTGGATCGCAATCCGCGAGCAAGAAGCGCAAAGCTACGCTCGGCGGAAAGAGTTTAGGAATTTGGTGATTTGGTGATTTCGTGATTTCGTGATTGCGCGATTGTAAAGGCAGATTGATTCTCAATCGCGAAATCGCGAAATCAGGAAATCACGAAATGGTTTTTCGAGGTTGACCGGTTCAGTATCGTCCTGCCGGATGAAACTTAAGGGCGAAAGACAAATCTTCAGCACACCTACCTCATCGAGCGGTGCTGAACCGGCTTAACAAGTTTGGAAGTAGAGAGTCAGCAGTAGCAGTCAGTACCGTTCGCGGTAGCGAACGGGTCAGTGGCAACACCCATCCGCTACGCGGACGGTACTGACAAGCAAGCTGTACAAAGCACACGTATTAAGGAGGAAGCAAACATGTACACGGGCAGACTAATCGACGAACTGATCGAGAGCGTGCAGCGCGCCGAGAACGAAGCGCACATCTATCGTGAGGAAGAGCCGGTGGAGGGCTTCATCGCCGCGCACATGCTCGAAGCTTCGTTCCATCACCAGTACGCCGGAGTAGCATAAATGGCAACCCAGGCAATCCCCGGCTATTGCGGATACCGCATGTGGCAGCCGGTCGGCTCACAACGAAAATGGGGCGGAGTCACGCCGGAGATCTATTTCAACAAGGCGATCGACAACTCGCGCCTGGTGAAGGTCGCCGATCCGCAGCGCGCGCGAGAGATTCGCATGTTTTCCATCGCTGCCGCCGTACTCTTCAGTTTCATCATGATCTACGCGTGGCAGCACCTGAGCTCGATCGAGTACGGCTACAAGATCGAAGCGCAGAAGATCGAGCGCGATGCGCTCCTCGAACAGAACCGCGCACTGCGATTGGAAGAAGCATCGCTTCGAGACCCTGATCGAATCGAGCAGCTAGCCGCGCGGATGGGCCTTGTGTCCCCTCAGGCAGGACAAGTTATGCACCTCGAAGTCTCCGTCGATCCTTCCGCGCCAGTGATGGCGAAGGCGAGTGGGATTCAGGTGGTGGATAGTTGGCAGTAAAGCAGCAATCAGCACTCAGCCGTCAGCAATCAGCCACTGCGGCCCAGTTCAGGAGCTTTGGCTGAATGCTGAGAGCTGAGTGCTGACTGCTTTTCTACAAGTTGGCCGGTGATAACCGACCCGGGTGGTGGCCTCGGAAAACCAACCAGGCCGCCACGCACGTTTATCTGTTCAAGATTGTCATTCCGAACCGCCGATTTTTGGCGGTGAGGAATCCCTATAGCCTGCGACTCACGTCAAGTGAGCCGTAAGAGTTGAAATTGTGAATGTCGATAGGGATTCCTCACTTCGTTCGGAATGACAAACTGAACGACAACTGAATCACCTCCGCAGCCTCGATGCCCACAGTCACCGCGAAAACCGAGGGCCGTCTCCGCCTGTCGCTCTTTGCGACATTTTTTTGTCTTTGGATTTTCGCCATCTTCCTCCGGCTGTTGTGGCTCCAGATTGGCGAATACGGATTTCTGACGCAAAAAGCCGCACGCCAGCAGCAGCGCAGCATTGAGGTCGCACCGCCACGCGGCATCATCTATGACCGCAAAGGGCGGGAACTGGCGATGAGCATCCAGGTGGACTCAGTGTTCGCGGTTCCTTCTGAAATTCCCGATCAAGGAACTACAGCGCGGCTGTTGGCGCGCATTCTTAAAGCTGATCCTAAAGAGATTTTTGCCAAGTTGGAGTCCTCGCGCTCTTTTGCCTGGATTGCTCGCAAGCTCGACAACGATACTTCCGCCCGAATTCGCGCGTTGAATCTGAAAGGCATCTACTTCCAGAAGGAACCCAAACGTTTCTATCCGAAAAACGATCTGGCCGCTCAGGTGATCGGCTACGTCGGTATGGACGACGAGGGCCTTGCCGGCATCGAGCGATCGTTCGATGAGCGTCTACGCGGACGTGCAGGCAAGATGCTCATCACCATGGATGCGCGGCATCGCTGGGTAGGGCGAGTGGAGAAGAATCCCGTGCCGGGCCAGAACCTCGTGCTCACCATCGATGAAGATATCCAGCATATCGCGGAAAAAGAGCTGGAGGCTGCGATGCAGCAGACGCACGCCGAGGCCGGCACAGTCGTGATTCAGAATCCCAGAACGGGAGAGATTCTGGCGCTGGCCAACTATCCGACGTTCAATCCGAACAACTCGCGTGGGATCAGTCCGAAGTCGCTGAGGAATCGCGCAGTGAGCGACGCGTATGAGCCGGGATCGACGTTCAAGATGGTCACCATTGCGGCCGCGCTCGAAGAGAAGGTTACGAATCCGAACGAAGTGTTCGATTGCCAGATGGGCAAGATCTTCCTCGGTGGCCGCACGATTCACGACCACAAGGCCTACGGTATGCTCACGGTCAGCCAGGTTCTGCAAAACTCCAGCGACGTAGGCGCCATTAAGATTGCGCTCCGCCTCGGCGATGATCGCATGTACAAGTACATCCGCGACTTCGGCTTCGGTTCCCGAACTGGGATTGAGCTGCCGGGCGAGACTCGCGGCATGACCAAGCCGGTGAGCCGCTGGTCCAAGATGAGCATTGGCGCGATCTCCATGGGTCAGGAGATCGGAGTGTCTCCGCTTCAGCTTGTGTCTATGACCTCGGCAATGGCGAACGATGGCATCTGGACTCCGCCACGCATCGTCGCGGGAACAACGGCAGGATCGGTGGATGTAGTAGGAGGGCCGGCGCGGTCGCTGGTCTTCCATCCTGGGCAGCAGCATCGCGTGATCTCCTCGATGACTGCAGCGGAAATGCGGGAGATGCTGCAGGAGGTCGTGCTAAAGGGCACTGGTAAAAAGGCGATTCTCGACGGCTACAGCTCCGCGGGGAAGACCGGCACCGCACAAAAGATCAATCCGCTGACACATAGGTACGGGTCGAAAGACATTGCGTCGTTCTCCGGCTTTGCTCCGGTAAATAATCCAGCCGTCACGATCACGGTGATTCTGGACTCGCCCGTGGGACCGCATGAGGGTGGACTGGTGGCTGCGCCCGCCTGGGCACGAATCGCGCAGCAGGTGTTGGAATACCTCGACGTCCCGCATGACGTTGACGTAAGAAGCTCGCAACGGATGCTGCTTCGCGCCTCGAAGGATCGAGGTGATTCGATGGAAGGGTCCCCCGACCATATCGGAGAAGAAGTCGCGGAAAGCGACAACACAGAAACAGAGCCGACGGTGAGCACGGTAACGCAAGCCTCGAACGGCGTAGTCCCGGTCACTTATCATCAGCCCGTAAACCAAACTCCGAATCTGCCCGTTGCAGATGGGAGCAATGCGTCGGCAATAACTCCATCGGAGCAACAGAATCCTCCTCCGAAAACCGGCACCGTCGTTCTTGATTCCGATTCCGCTCTTACCGTGCCCTCGTTCCTGGGCAAGCCGGTTCGGACAGTGATTGAAGAGAGTGAAAGAGCAGGACTGGAGGTGGACGTCTTCGGATCGGGAGTTGCTAAGCAACAGAATCCTCCGCCGGGAGCCCGCATTCCAGCAGGCGGACACGTCACTGTCCAGTTCGCGCGGTAAAGCTTTTTTTCACCAGAGATGCGGAGGACACGGAGGGTTTCATTGTCATTCCGAACCGCCGATTTTGCGGTGAGGAATCCCTATTGATTCTCACAACCGTTGTATGGCTGAAAGTTTACCTCTACCGATTTCGAGGCTTTATAGAATCTCGGAATTCACGAGACATCAACTGTGTGTTTGATCATAGGGATTCCTCGCCGCCAACAATCGGCGGTTCGGAATGACAACAAAAGACCTCCTCCGTGGCTGCGTGGTGAACAGCCCCGAATTGGTACCGCTATAATTTGCAAATGAAGTTCCGCGACATCATCCGCAATGTCGAGACGCTCTCTGTGAGCGGCGACGCCGAGATTACCGGCATTGCTTATGACTCGCGGAAGGTGAAGCCGGGATTTCTGTTTCTCGCCATGCGCGGCGAGAGTAGTGATGGCAATCGGTTCATCGATGCTGCGCTGCGTGCAGGCGCCTCAGCAATCGTTACGGATTCGGATACTACTGTCTCGCCGCCGAACATTGCATTTGCACAAGTCGCGCATGGAAGGCAGGCTCTGGCCAAGATCAGCGCGAACTTTTATGGTCGTCCGGCGGATCATCTCAAGCTGACCGGCGTTACCGGCACGAATGGAAAGACCACGACTACGTTTGTTGTCGAGCACATTCTGCGCACCGCCGGCCGCTCGGTTGCGATGATTGGAACGATTGAATATCACGTCGCCGGACGTGTGCTGCCTGCTCCACATACCACGCCGGAATCGCTGGAGTTGAATGCGACCTTTGCGGAAGCTGTGCATGCGGGCGCAACAGAAGCCGTCATGGAGGTCTCCTCGCACGCGCTGGAGCAGGGTCGCGTGTACGGGCTGCACTATGATGTTGCCGTCTTTACCAATCTCACGCGTGATCACCTCGACTATCACCAGAGCATGGAAGCGTACTTAGCAGCGAAAGCCAAGTTGTTTCAGGGCGATGGCGCTGCGCCTCCTGCCATTGCGGTCATAAATCAAGACGATGAGTACGGAGTCAAGCTGCGCGAAATCGCGCAGGAGAGCGGCTCCGAAGTGATTGGCTATGGATTACACGGAGCGCGAGCAAGAGCCGAGAACATTGTGTATTCCCCCACTGGAACACGATTCGATTTGCGTCTCGGCGACGAGACGATCGGCTGTGAGTCTCGTCTGATCGGCGAGATCAACGTGTACAACGTGCTCGCGGCTTCGGCTGCTGCCTACGCGCGGGGATGTGCGCTCGATCAGATTCGTGATGCGATCGCAAGCTTCACGCGCGTGCCGGGCAGGTTTGAGCGCATCGATTGCGGTCAGCCGTTCATTGTTGTCGTTGACTATGCGCATACTGACGACGCTCTTCGCAATCTAACGCGCATCGCTCGCCAACTGTTGGCGCAGCAGAAGTCTGAAGGACGAATCATCACGCTCTTCGGCTGCGGCGGCGATCGCGATCGCACCAAGCGTCCGCTGATGGCGCGCGCTGCAGGTGAGGGAAGCGATTTCGTGGTGCTTACATCCGACAATCCGCGCAGTGAAGATCCGCTGGCGATCATCGCCGATGCGCTTCCCGGATTGACACAAACCGGCAGCCGTCATGTGGTCGAGCCAGACCGGCGAAAAGCTATTGGCATAGCGATTAACGAAGCTCGATCAGGCGACATCGTGCTCATTGCCGGAAAGGGGCACGAAAAATATCAGATCACCCGCGCGGGAACATTTTCCTTCGACGACGTGCAGGTCGCGCGCGAGGCGCTGGCGCAGGTGGGATATCAAGCTGCTCGTGAAGGAGCGCCAGTCGCATGAAGCTTCCGCTGTGGCGCGTTGCCGAATTCGTGCAGGCCTCGGGCAAGTTCGATGGTGAGCAGGTCGCCGGCGGGTACTCGATCGATTCGCGCACACTTCAACCCGGAGACCTCTTCTTTGCGATTCGCGGCGAGCGTCTCGATGGGCACGACTATGTCGAGAAAGCTCTGCAGGCGGGAGCCTCGGGAGCGATAATCGCGATCGATCAAGCCGAGAGGTTCGCAGCATCCGGCAAAGTCCTGATCGTGAAGGACACGCTCGTCGCTCTGCAGCGTCTCGGTGCGGCCGTGCGCAGGCTCTGGGGCAAGCGCCTCGTGGGAGTCACTGGATCGGCTGGAAAGACAACCACCAAAGACGTGATCGCCCATGTGCTCTCGACGCGCTTTCGCGTGCTGAAATCACAAGGCAATCTCAACAACCATTTTGGACTGCCGCTGCAGTTGCTGAAGCTTGAGGCCGAGCACGACATCGCTGTGATCGAAATGGGAATGTCGCATGCTGGGGAGATCACTGCGCTTTGCGATGTCGCAAAGCCGGACTGGGGCGTCGTTACGGCGGTTGCTCCCGTCCATCTCGAATTCTTTCCTGATGGAATTGCTGGAATTGCACGAGCGAAATACGAGCTGATTGCTTCGCTTCCATCCTCCGGTGTGGCCTTCCTGAATGCCGATGATCCTTATGTTTCCCAATTCGGACGCGACTTTCGCGGCAAGGTAGTCATGTTCGGGATCTCGCACGCGGCGGATGTGTCGGCGAAATCGCTGGAAGATCTCGGTCCGCGTGGCTCGCGCTTTCAATTGCAGGCTGGCGGAGTGATCACTCCGGCGGAACTTCCATTGCTCGGCAGCCATAACGTTTCCAACGCCCTCGCCGGAGTCGCCGTGGCGCTTGAGGCTGGAGTCACTCCATCCGAAGCCGCGGCTTCTTTAGCTTCCTTGAAGGCTCCTGATAAACGCGGTCAGGTTCTTCAGATCAACGGAGCCACGATCATCAACGATTGCTACAACTCGAATCCCAAGGCGCTGGAGGCAATGGTGGATGTGGTGGCCTCTTCTCCGGCAAAGCGGCGCATAGTGGTCGCCGGTGAAATGCTGGAACTTGGTCCCGCCGCTCCTGAGCTTCATCGTCAGAGCGGGAATCACGTTGCTCAACGCAAGATCGACATTCTTCTCGGAGTCCGCGGCGCTGCCAGCTTTATAGTGGAGGGAGCCGCAGCCGGAGGTGTTTTCGCGAAGTTCGTTCCCGAGCCCGAACTGGCAGGAGATTGGTTAGCGGAGAATCTTAAGGCAGGTGACGTCGTTCTTTTGAAGGCATCGCGCGGCGTGAAACTCGAGCGGGCGCTGGAGCGGTTGAATGAACGGCTCGGTACGTCAATGCAGGTGAAGTAGCCTCTGCAATTGTTGCAAGGCTGAGTGCCGGAGGCACGTCATGTGAAAGCCCAGGACGAAGTCCTGGGTTTGCGTGTTTGCAAAATCAGAGTCCCAGAGGGACGGCACCTCGGGAAGTGTCGTGCCTCCGGCACTCGATTGCGATTGGGATGTTTCCCAGGACTTCGTCCTGGGCTGTCACATTTCGGCCCTCCGGGCCTGCGGCCAAGGATCACCGGCGTTGGCATCCACGTCACGCGATTCAAAGGCCGCGAACGTAATCCTTTTCGGAGGAAGATTGCTTTACTGGCTCCTTTATCAGAAGCTGCATACGTTTTTTCCTCCGTTTCGCATCTTCAGTTACATCACCTTCCGCACGGCCTTCGCGAGCCTGACCGCTCTGTTCATGGGGATGGTGGTTGGTCCGGCGATCATCCGCCAGCTTCGCGAGTTCCAGATTGGGCAATATATAAGAGAAGAAGGACCTGCGGCTCATCAGAAGAAAGCCGGCACGCCGACGATGGGAGGCGTGCTGATCGTTGTCGCCATTCTGGTTCCGACCGTGCTGTGGGCGGACCTGTCGAATCCGTATATCTGGATAGCGGTGCTCTCCACGATCGCATTCGCGGCAATTGGATTTGCCGACGACTATCTAAAGATCGTTCACCATCGCAATCTGGGACTTACAGGACGGGCCAAACTGGGATTCCAGATTGTGACCAGCATAGGAATCGCCGTAGTGCTGGTTTGGATGCAAGCGGCAGGGAAGTATTCGACGCATCTGATGGTCCCATTCGTGAAACGATTCCAGCCCGATCTTGCCATTGGCGCATTAGAGAAAGTTCCGCATCTGTGGCTGGTAGCATTCATTCCGTTTATTGCATTTGTTGCACTGGTGATCGTGGGATCAAGCAATGCCGTCAACCTGACCGATGGACTCGATGGGTTGGCGATCGGCTGCACGATCGTTGCCGCCGCCGCTCTGACCGTTCTTACTTATGTGAGTGGACATGCGCGATTTGCCGAATATCTTGGCTTGCAGAAGATGCCGCAGGTCGCCGAAGTTACGATCTTCTGCGGCGCCATGGTGGGATCGAGTATCGGCTTTCTCTGGTACAACGCTCATCCCGCCGAGATATTTATGGGCGACGTGGGTTCTCTTGGGCTCGGCGGCGCGATTGGTACGGTTGCGGTGATCATCAAGCAGGAACTGCTGCTGCCATTCATTGGGGGAGTTTTTGTACTCGAAGCGTTATCGGTCATGCTGCAGGTCGGTTCCTACAAGCTGCGCAAGAAACGCATCTTCAAAATGGCGCCGCTTCATCATCATTTCGAGCTGATTGGATGGAGCGAGTCGAAGGTGATCGTGCGCTTCTGGATCGCTGCACTGGTGTTTGCACTTTTTGCTCTGACCACGCTTAAACTACGCTGATCTCCACAACAACTCATGGCACAATGGCGAGTGGCAATGGAAGTAAAAGGCAAACGTGTGCTGGTCGTCGGACTGGGAAAGTCCGGCGTGGCTTCGGCACAGTTTCTCGCCGCTCGTGGAGCGCGCGTTACGGTTTCCGATACGCGCAGCCAGAACGAACTCAAGACGCAGATTCCTGCGCTGCTCGATCGCGGTATTGCGGTCGAAACCGGTGGCCATGGGGAGCGCACTTTCCGCGATCAAGATTTAATAGTCGTTAGTCCTGGCGTTCCGTCCGATTTGCCGCAGCTCGTACGCGCTCGGGGGCAGGGAATCCCGGTCATCGGTGAGATCGAGCTCGCCGCACGTTTTCTGAGAGGCAAGATCGTTGCGATCACCGGCTCTAATGGCAAAACCACAACAACTACTCTCTGCGGCGAAGTGATTGCGAGCGCGAGTCAACGCACGCTGGTGGGCGGCAACATCGGGACCCCTGTGATTTTGCTAGTCGATGATTCGACTGACGACACGGTAAATGTAATTGAGGTCTCGAGCTTTCAGCTCGAGACCATCGAAACATTTCATCCTAATATTGCGGTTGTACTCAACATCACGCCCGACCATCTTGATCGTCACGGCAGCATGGAGGCATACACCGCGGCGAAGGCTCGCATCTTCGAAAATCAAGATGCATCCGATTACTCGGTTCTGAATCTCGATGACGAAGGCAGCGCGGGACTGCGCTCGCGAACCCAAGGCCAGCTCTGCTGGTTCACGCGCAAGCAGCAGCTGTCTGGTGATCAGACGGGAACGTTTGTGCGTGAAGGCCGAATTTACTGGCGAGACGGCATGCACGAGCAAGCCATCATGCCTGCTTCTGAGATTCCGCTCAAAGGTGCGCACAATCTGGAAAACGTTCTGGCAGCCGTTGCTGTCGGGCGACTCTGCGGCTGCGACGCTGTCACCATCGCCAACGCGGTGCGCAAGTTCAAAGCTGTCGAACATCGTCTGCAATACATCGCCACCATCAGCGGCGTCGAGTACTACAACGATTCCAAGGCTACAAACGTCGACGCCACGATCAAAGCGATCGAGTCATTCCCGGGAAACATTCACCTCATCCTGGGCGGAAAAGACAAAGACAGCGACTACACGCTCATGAATCACCTGCTGCGTGAGCGTGTGAAGCGCGTGTACACGATTGGCTCGGCGGCAGAGAAGATTCGCGCGCACGTCCAATCCGCCGTTGAAGTACTACCTTGTAAAACTCTCGACGCGGCGGTCGATCGCGCTCGCGATCTCGCGAAGTCCGGCGACGTCGTCTTGCTCGCCCCAGCCTGTTCCAGCTTCGATCAGTTCGAGAACTACGAACATCGTGGTCGCACCTTCCGCGCGCTCGTCGAGCGCTTAGCTGATGCGACCCCAGCAGGATCGGAGCGCCACTGATGGCAAAACGCGTCAGCGTTGATCGCTGGCTGTTCGGCGCAACTATTCTTCTCGTTCTTCTCGGATTACTAATGGTCTTCAGCGCGTCGGCAGTGATGGCCAAGGATCGCTTCGGCTCTCCTTACACATTTGTTCTGCGCCAGATCGGGTGGGCATGCGCGGGAGTGCTGGCCATGGTCGCGCTGATGCGCGTGGACTACCGCCGCTACAAGCATCCCGCGGTGGTTTTCACGCTGCTCGGCGTCACCATGGTGCTGCTCGTCGCAGTGCTATTCCTCGATCGCTCGCACAACACGCATCGGTGGATTCGCTTTGGACCGTTTTCTTTCCAGCCGTCGGAGCTCGCCAAACCTGCACTGATTTTGTTTCTGGCCTATTTCCTCGAGACGAGAACGAAGAGCATTGAAGATTGGAAGCACACGCTGTTGCCCGCCGTTGTGCCCAGTTTGATTTTCTCTCTGCTGATTGTGAAGCAGCCCGATTTGGGAACGGCGCTGGTGTGCATGGCCATGACTGCTTCCGTCCTCTTCGTTGCCGGGATGGAGATCAAGTATCTCGGATACGGCATCCTCGCCAGCCTGCCGTTCCTCTACTACCTCCTCTTCCATGTCGGATTTCGACGCCAGCGTATGCTCGCGTTCGTAAATCCCTGGGCCGATCCGCAGGGCGCCGGCTTCCACATGATTCAATCGCTAATCGCTGTTGGGACCGGAGGCATTACCGGATTGGGATTGATGGAAGGCAAGCAAAAGCTCTTTTATCTTCCTGAGCCGCATACGGACTTTATTTTTGCCGTGATCGCAGAAGAGCTTGGCCTGATCGGAACAGTCGCGGTAGTCACGTTATTCGCTGTGTTTTGCTATCGCGGCATGCGCGCCGCGATCCGTACATCCGATCTCTTCGGCCGCTTCCTTGCCGTCGGGATCACCGGCACGGTCGCGATTCAGGCGTTCTTCAACATCAGCGTCGTGCTGGGGCTACTGCCAACCAAAGGCATCCCACTGCCCTTCATCTCCTATGGCGGCAGTTCTTTATTCATCACTCTGGCGTGTGTTGGAGTATTGCTGAACATTAGCCAGCAGACAGACTAGAGCCGTCTGGTCTATACCCTTGATATATACTAGAACAAGGGGATCCTGAGATGGCAAAAGAAGTGTTAGCCAAATTGTTTCGGAACGGCCGAAGCCAGGCGGTTCGACTTCCGAAGGAATTCCGCTTTGAAGGAGATCGTGTGCTGATTCGGCGAGTTCGCAACGGAGTGCTCCTCCAACCGGTCAAGTTCAACGTGCGAGAGTGGTTTGCGGAAATCGATCGTCTGCGAGGAGACGAACCCTTTATGAAAGAAGGACGCAACCAGCCGCGAACGCCCAAGCGGGACGTGTTCAAGTGAACTATCTTCTCGATACCAATGTGTGTATCGCGCTGCTTAACGAGCAGGATGAAGAAGTAAGGAAAAAATTTGAACAGGCGATCCAGTCTGGCCATACCATACACGTTTCGGCAATTGTCCTTTTCGAACTGTGGTATGGCGTAGGGAAGGGCAGTCGGACGGAAAGGAATCGAAACATGCTATTAAAGTTTCTTTCGCCTTCACTTTCGGCAGTTTCGTTCGATGCGGAAGACGCTGAAATAGCTGGTATGCAGAGAGCGGCTCTTGAAAAGGTGGGACGGCCGATCGGTCCGTATGACCTCCTGATTGCGGGACAAGCGTTGCGGCGCAACTGGACGCTGGTGACTGCAAATGTTTCGGAGTTCTCGCGCATAAAAGGACTGACTTGGGAAGATTGGTCCCGAGGTTAGAACAGGGGCAATGCGAGCCGCAATTGTAGGCGGTGGTACAGGCGGGCACGTGATACCCGCTTTGGCGATTGCGCGCGAGCTGCGTGAGCGCCACTCCGCGGAAATCATGTTCATCGGAACGAGTCGCGGGATCGAAACCCGACTTGTTCCGCAGGCCGGTTTTCCGCTTCATCTGGTTCAAGTCGGTCAATTAAAGAACGTCAGCATTACTCGACGCGCCCGCACTCTCACCGACATTCCCCGAGCTGTATTCGCCTGCCGCAAGCTATTCGCCGACTTTCGACCGCAGGTGGTGATCGGGGTTGGAGGATATGCATCGGGTCCGGCGATGCTCGCGGCTATCCTGATGCGAATTCCCACTTTGGCGTTTGAGCCCAACCTGGTTCCCGGATTTGCTAACCGGATGGTTGCTCGTTTCGTAAGCGCAGCAGCAGTGCACTTTGAGGAGACCAAACGCTTCTTTCGCAATGCTGTAGTAACCGGCGTGCCAGTCCGGCAAGAGTTCTTCCGTATTCCTGAGCGTCCGTTCACGCCTCCTGGATCATTGCTGGTATTCGGAGGCAGCCAGGGCGCACGCGTTCTGAATCAGACGATGATCGATTCAATTCCAAAATGGAAGGAATTGGGAATTCGGGTTCGGCACCAGACCGGCGAGCGCGATTTCGAAAAGGTTGATTCGGCGTACAAGCAGGCAGCCTTTCCCGCGCAGGTGAGTCGTTTCATCGATGACATGCCTTCAGCGTTTGCCGAGGCCGATTTGGTGTTGTGTCGCTCTGGCGCAAGCACCGTAGGAGAAATCACGGCGGCAGGGAAGCCGGCCATCTTCGTTCCGTTCCCATTTGCTGCCGACGATCATCAGCGCAAGAACGCGGAGGCAGTAGAGAACGCTGGAGGTGCGCGGCTCATTCCCGAATCGGAGCTGACTCCTGAACGGCTGAGTGCTGCAGTTGCCGACCTGCTTCAAAGTCCAGCAATTTTGAATGAAATGTCCCTCAAGGCTCGGTCGCTGTCTCATCCTGAAGCTGTGCGCCAAATCGGCGAGATGGCTGCCAAGCTCGCGACCGAGGCACAGAAGGCATAGGACAGCAAAGGCAATTCCTTGTAACCTGTTCTCAGTACCCTATCCCCTATGTTCGCGAAGATTCAGCGCATCCACTTTGTAGGTATCGGCGGTATCGGCATGAGCGGCATTGCGGAGGTGCTGCTCACTCTGGGCTACAAGGTCTCTGGATCTGATCTGCGCGAATCTTCGGTCACGAAGCGCCTCGCCAGTTTGGGAGCGCTGATCTTCATCGGTCACAGGGCGGGAAACGTCACCGGCTCGGAGACTGTGGTGACGAGTTCGGCGATTGCGCGCGACAATCCTGAGATTGAGGCGGCGCGAGCACAAAAGATTCCCGTCATTCCTCGCGCCGAGATGCTCGCCGAGCTAATGAGGCTCAAGTACGGTATTGCTATCGCCGGAATGCATGGGAAGACGACAACAACTTCGATGGTCGCTGCCGTGCTCGCTGCCGGAGGACTCGATCCTACTGTTGTTGTTGGTGGGCGCGTCGACGCCATGGGATCGAACGCGCGTCTGGGCAAATCGCAGTATCTCGTCGCTGAGGCCGATGAAAGCGATCGGTCGTTCCTCAAGCTTTCACCGATTCTCTCGATCGTTACCAATATCGATCGCGAGCATATGGACTGCTATCGCGACATGGACGACGTGGACCAAGCTTTTGTGGAGTTCATGAATCGCGTGCCGTTCTATGGAGCGGTGATCGCATGCATCGATAACGAGCGGCTGGCCGAGTTGCTGCCGCGTCTTGAGCGTCGTGTGATCACTTACGGCACTTCGGAGAAAGCTGATTTTCGTGCGAATGTCATCAACGCAGCGGTCAAACCGGCAGAAGGTGCACCGCGCAGCCGGTTTGCAGTTGAGAATCGCGGCAAGAGGGTGGGCGAGTTCGCTTTGCACGTGCCTGGTCATCACAACATCCTGAACGCTACGGCCGCGGTTGCCGCTGGAATTGGGCTCGACGTTCCGGCGGACAAGATCTCAGAGGCTTTGACTCAATTCCGTGGTGTAGATCGGCGCTTTCAACTGAAAGGGACTGCAGAAGGCGTGGCCGTGGTCGATGACTACGGCCATCATCCGACAGAAATTCGGGCTACTCTCGCCGCAGCGCGGCAGTGCGGTTATCACAACATCCATGTGATCTTTCAGCCGCATCGATACACTCGGACGCGCGATCTGGCCGAGGAGTTCGCAACCGCATTCCGTGATGCCGATACTCTACAGATTTTGGATATTTACGCGGCCAGCGAGGATCCCATTCCGGGAATCACGGCCGAGTCGCTGGTTCAACGGATTCGTTCTGCGGGAAATGATGTCCACTATGCCGCCTCTTTTCAGGACGCCGTGAATTCAGCAGTGCGGCGTGTCGAGGATGGAGACCTTGTTCTGACTCTCGGTGCGGGCAGTGTGTACCAGATTGGGCCGATGGTGCTGGAGGAATTGGAGAAACGAACTGCAGCCAAGAGTGCGTCGTAAGGAACCAGAGCTAACACCACCTTACAGGATGGTCCCCGACAGCTGATTAGTAATGGGCGGATCGCCAGCTTTGATTGCTGGTCCGCCGAGCTCAGACGCAGCCGCAAAACATGCGGCTGCCCCACCGCCTACCGGCGGCGGTTCTCTTATTTCGAGATCACTCCACAGGCGATGCGGTCTCCGGCATTTCCTGCTGGATCGGACTTCATGTCATCGGCTTTGGCGTGAATGATCAGAGCTGTGCCGCCATTGCTGAATACTGAGTGACTGTCGGTTCCGAGCGTCACATCGGAGTCTGTGACCGCTGTCTTCGCCGTGCCGGCGCTGGCTACATTGAAGTTTTTCATGTCGCCGGCGTGGTGGCCTTCGGGATTTTCCAAGCCATGCTTCTTGTTGTCGGGATTGAAGTGGCTGCCGGCTGATTTGAAGTCCGGCGGATCGCATTTCGCGTTCTGATGAATGTGAATGGCGTGCTCACCTGGCGGCAGATTTTTCAGATCGAGTTTGATCTTCACGCCTTTCTTTCCTGCCGATGATAGCGTTGCCGTGCCTACGTCCTCGCCTTGTGCGTTCTTCATCTGCACGGTTGCGCCTTTGTCTTTCGCGCTAGCCGCGATGGCTATTCCCGCAAAGACAATAACGAATGGCATGAGTTGATTCTTCATGTGTCGAACTCTCCTGTGCCCCGGAATTCTAAACCCAGGAGCGAACACGAAGGTCACAAAGGTAAAAAGAAGAGGTCACGAAGACTTTTTTGTGACCTTATCGTTTCTACCTTCGTGACCTTCGTGTTCGCTCCTGGGTTATCGTCTCTCACTTGCAGCAACGGCTGCTTTATTTCCAGGCGGCGCGGTGGGGATGGTGATATCGAGCGTCGTTACTTGTCCGAAGGCGGTGAGCGGTTTGTCGAACTCCTTCGGGTTTCCAACCACCAGTACGGCGAGTTTGCTTTTGTCGATGTACTTGCGGGCGACGCGGTTCACGTCTGCAGCTGTGACTTTTTCCACCGCATCGCGGAACCGTTCCAGGAAATCTTTAGGATAGCCGTACAGCTCGTAAGTCAATTGCTCACTCAGAACCTTGTCGGGCGAGTCGTAGGCGAAAATAAAACCGTTTAGGATCGAGTCTTTGGCTTGCTTCAGTTCGGCGTCAGTGGGCGGATTGCTGAGCAGATCATCGATCTGTTTGTAGAGTCCCTCGATCGCCTTCGCGGTCGAACCGCTCTTCGTGCCCATGTTGATGTCGATCAGACCCTTGTGGTTATAACTCGCGCCGATGCCACCGCCCACGGAATAAGCCAGAGCCTGCGTGGCACGGAGATTTTTGAATAACCGCGAAGAAAAGCCTCCGCCGAAGATTTCGTTCATCACGCGTACAGCGAAGTAGTCGGGATTGTCGCGGCGGATTCCCAGACCGATGAGGCTGATGTCGCTCTGGTTCACATCGTCCTTTTCGGCAAGATATACGCCGGGCTTTGGTCCCGGAACGGGAATTTGCGGCGGATTATATGGAGTACCTTTCGGCAACGATCCGAACGCCTGGCGCAGTCGACTTTCCATCTGTTTGGAGTCGAAATCGCCAACTACTCCGATGATGATGTTATTGGGCGCGAAGTGCTGTTTGTGCCAATTGACTAAGTCCTGCCGAGTGACCGCATCCACGGTCCAATACTCCATTTCGCGCGCATAAGGGCTTTGCGGACCATAGCCCAAAATGGCAGCTTCACGCCCGGCAATGCTGCCGACTTCGTCATTTCGGCGCGAAATGGCAGTCTTGATGCGGCCTTTTACAAGCTCGATCTTGTCTTCACGAAATGCGGGATGCTCCAGGAGATCAAGAAAGGCGGCGAATACCTGGTCGAGGTTCTGTTTCAAGCAGTTGAAGCTGAGCGAAGTGGTATCGATGCTTCCGCCTGCCTCTACCCGGGCGGCAATGGCTTCGAGTTCATCGTCGAGTTGATCGCCGGTTTTGCTGTCTGTGCCTCCGGTGCGCCAGGTGGAGGCGTAAATCGAAGTTAATCCCACCTTCGATGCCGGCTCGGAACTTGATCCGCCCTTTACCAGAGCAGTCGCGCTGATCAGCGGCAGCTCGTGATCCTCCTGCAGCATGATCACCATGCCGTTGGAGAGCTGAATGCGCGTGGGCTCCTGCGGCGTGAATTTGTGGAGAGGAGGGATGGGGATTTTTTGCCAAGGTTCCTGTTGAGCCGCGAGATAAGCCGTCGTCAACAGCGCGAAAAAGAGCAGGATCCATTTTGAAGCAGTAGTTACATTCGGGATTTTTGCGTGCATTCGGGATCTCGACTTCCGAAAACGAACGAAGATGGACGTGGAGCGTACAGTCCGACCGACAATTCTATCTGAGCAGAAGTGGAGCGGCGAGGCAGTACCCCAGAGACCTTCGCACCAAGTGAATGCGCCCCATGCGCCGGCTTAGAAGCTCAGCAGCTTAGAAGTTAAGCAGCTACTTTCGCAAACCACTTCCACTCCGCCCAGTCGCGAAACCAACCTTGAACCAGTTCGGTGATTTTCTTTTGTGGCAGGGTAGAGGGATTGAACGCGGCGTCAATCGTTTCCGACAATCGCATCCCATTTCGGAGCGAAGCCAGAATCCGAAAAGCTTCCGGCGTGACTCGTTTGAAATACACGAGGTAATCGACGCGATGGACGACTACAAAGACCGGCTTCGGTTTGGCATTACGCACGCGTTTAACGCGTGCGCGGCTGCGTCTCTCAGAGAAGGTATTGCTTGCTTCGTCAGACTCGTCTTCTGCTTCTTCTCGGATTTCGAGCAGCAATTTGTCAACCGGGTAGTTCAGATCGAGTAATTGAATGTGTGGCTGCAAGCGCAGCTTTGGATCTTCGGCGAGATGCGTGGCGTCATCGAGAGTGAGCGCTGGTTCTTCTGCGGCATCGAAGCACTCGGTGTCCGCCCATTCCAGGCGAACCATGTCGAGCGCTAGCTGTTCGTGGGGATGAATGTATTGCGGATTCCCGCGCAGCCACGATTCCAGGCGTGAGCCCAGATTGCGCAATGTAAAAGATCGCGATGGATTCGCAGTCAGATATGTCTGAACCAGCGCATCAAAGTTTTCGTCACCAACCACTGCACGTAAACCGACGAAATCGTCGTTGAGGCTGGAGATCAGTCGAAACCAATAAGAGCGGCTGTAGATCTCAAGCCGCTCGGTTGAACTCAAGCGATCGTTCGGTTTAATGATCGTTTCGGCAACCCGCTGCATCGATTCGCCGCTCGGTGTGCGATCCGCGATTCCTTCATCGGAATTGAGCGGCGTGTATAACGCTTCAGAAAAACGGCGCTGGAGTTCTGCCAGATTCATTCCGACACCGCCGCTAATACGGGAACATTCGATGGCACGTAGCGATTCGCTTTGAGCGCTTCCGCATGAACTTGATCGAAGGATGGAATGTGATCGTCCCATTCGAGCAATGTAGGAGTTGGGCCAGCGAGTTCGATTGCGCGCGCATATAACTTCCACACTGGATCGATCACCGGATGATCGTGTGTGTCGAGAATGTACTTCTCGTATTTTGAGTGACCGGCGATGTGAATCTGCGCAACACGCTCAATCGGAACGCTTTCAAGATAGGTAAACGGATCGAAGTTGTGGTTCTGCGACGAGACGTAGATATTGTTCACGTCGAGCAGAATGCCGCAGTCGGCGCGCTCGACCACTTCGTTCAAGAATTCCCATTCCGTCATTTCTGAGACGTGAAACTCGGCGTAGCTGCTCACGTTTTCGACCGCAATCGGCACCTCGAGAAAGTCGCGTGCTTCTTTAATTTTTTCAGCCGTCAGCTTCGCCGCTTCGAAGGTGTACGGCATCGGCAGCAGATCGTGGCTATATGTGCCGTCGACGCTGCCCCAGCACAGGTGATCGGAGAGCCACGGCGTTTTCGTCCGACGCACCAGCGCTTTGAGTCTCTTCAGATGCTCGCGATTCAGAGGCTCCGCCGAGCCGAAGTACATCGAGACGCCATGCTGGATAACCTGGTACTGCTCGAGAATCTGGTCGAGGATATGCAGCGGGCGTCCGCCGTCGATCATGTAATTCTCTGAGATGATCTCGAACCAGCCGACGACTGGCTTCTCACTCAGGATGTGGTTGTAATGAGGAATCCGGAGACCGATCCCGACCCCGAGATCTTTGAACGCGTTAAAGCGGTTGGACGACATTAGGAAACTGCGACCTCTACCTGAAGTGAGAGAGGGCCGAGTCCCAGAATAGCACTCGGCCCCGAGACTACTAAGGACCTATTACTACTCCGGCATCTTGGAGCCGTCAGTGGCACATCCACCGTTGCCCTTGCAAGAGTTCTTGCCTTTGCAGCCGTTGTCGCTGCTCTTGCAGCCGCCCTTGCCTTTACAAGAGTTTTGGCCTTTACAAGCATGTTTTTCTTTTACGTGCTTGGAGGCCTTTGTGCTCTTTTTTGTGCTCTTGTCGGTGCTGGTGCTGCCCGACTGGTCCTGCGCAAACATGCTCGCGCTGGTTCCTGCCACCATACCCGCCAGAGCCGCACTTGCGATCGCCAACTTTACTGACTTCGTCATGAGATTCTCCTAATTTTGTTTCTGGATTGGGGTTCCTACCACGGACATGAGCCTGCGCCTGGCCAGGATTAGCTCTCGACCCTGCGCTGAATTACGCACCCGGATGTGATTCCCTGCTGCGGAAAATGTGACAAGCTCTCCGCCGCTCGAGATCGAAGCCGCTCCGCACAGTGATGGAACAGACCGCCTCTGAATCGAGCCATTTCGGCCCACACAGCGACAAACTGTATGCACCTCTTTGTGGATGGGCGGCAATTCTAACCGCCACTTCTAGTGCGAGCAATAGCAAATTAGCCACTTGCGAAGACTTTGTCCCCACGTTTGGCCAACGCTGCTTCATGTACGGAGGCACATCGCGTCGCGGATTTAGGCGAGCTGGCGACGTAGCACATTCATCTCGGGAAAATGAGACTTCGTCCCAGCGAAACAAAACGGCGATGGCTTCGCCCCCCGCCCCTCGCCTCGAAGCCGACCTATTTCCCAGCCCAGAGAACTTCGACGGGATAGCGCCGGAAGACTTTGTCGGCGGTGAGCATAACCATTCCTTCGACACTGGCCTGCGCGATCAACATCCGATCAAATGGATCGTCGTGGAAATGCGGCAGAGAGCCAGTTGCGAAAGAGTGGTCGTGGGCAATTGGGAGTGATCTTATGCTGAAGTCGGCAAGCCGGCGGAGCACATATTGGGGTGGTGGTTCGGGTAAATCGAGTTTTCCGAGCGCCGACTTAATAGCAATTTCCCAAGAACTCGCGGACGAGAGATACACCTCTGCGCTTCGTTCCGCCAGCAACTCACGGACTTGAGGGTTCAGTCTTTGGACGAAGCCTGCCATCCAAAGAAAGATGGAAGTATCGAGCAAATACTTCAACGAGCTCTCTTTCGTTGCCGGCTATTTCCGAGAAATCCGTGGAGCACTGAATCGGGTAGGGGAGCATCGAAATCGTCTGCAATTCGAATCTTTCCATCATCGATACCCAGCGGACGATTCTTACCAGGTGGAACTACTGGGACCAGACGAGCCACCGCGACCCCACGGTTCGCAATCGTGATTTCCTCCCCATTCGCTACACGCTGCAGCAGTCGCGATAGATGAGTCTTCGCCTCGTGCACATTAACTTCGACCTCTTTCATAATGGCTCCGCTAACTGAATACTCCAATTATGACTAAGTCTAAAGACTAAGTCCACACGTTTTTTTGTGGTCATACGCCGGAATGGGTTCGTTGTGACAGGCAAACTCTGGTTCAGAAGCTTCCACCAACGGCCTGATAAATCAGCAATAGATTCAAGCCGATGATCACCGTGACGGTTATGTAAGCGAGGACATTCGTCGTTTTTCCGTTGGCGAGTTCGCCCATAATACTGGCTCGGCGTGTGAGTGCGATGAGCGGCACCAGAGCGAACGGAAGGGCGAAGCTCAAGGCAACCTGGGAGAGCAGGAGAATTTTGAGTGGATCAAGTTTGATGGCAATCACGATGAGCGCGGGAATCATCGTGATGAGTCGGCGGAGGAAGACGCTGAAGCGAATGTTGAGGAAACCTTCGATGATCACCTGGCCGGCCATGGTGCCAACCGTTGACGAAGATAGGCCTGAGAGCAGCAGCGCGAGCGCGAATGCTCCTGCGGATACTCGGCCGAGCAACGGAGCCAGCGTTTGATGCGCCTCTTCGATCGAGGTTACGTGTTTTCCTGATGCGAAGAACACGGCGGCTGCCATGACGATCATGGCTGTGTTGATTAGCCATGCACCGTTCATTGCAGCGAGAACATCGATGAGCTCGAATTGCAGATGGCGCAGGCGATGGATTCGCTGACCGGTTGGACAGCTTTCCGTCGCCTGCCTTGCACGATCCTGAACCAAGGCCGAATGCAGGTATACGACGTGCGGCATCACCGTTGCGCCTAACATCGCGACGGCGACATAAATGTTTTGAGAGCTGATCTCAGGCACCAGGATGTGGAATCCGACCTGTGCCCAATTTGGCTTTGCCAGGAACAGCTCAATTGCGTAGCACGCGGCGATGCCGAAGACGAACATCATGATGGCGACCTCGAGCTTGCGGAATCCATAGAGCTCGAGTGCCAAAATGAGAAAGACGCAAACCGCAGTCGCGAGAGCGGCTAGCATCAGGACTGTTGATTTATCGAAGCCGCGAGCGACGAGCGAAGGGCCAACCAGCAGATAAAAGCCCAGCGCCGCCCCGAGAAATTCGGCGAGGTCGGTTGCGAGCGCTGCTCCTTCAGCCGCGAACCACAAGAACAGGTTCATTCGACGAGAGAAGTTTTCGCGACAGCACTGAGGCAATGTGCGTCCGGTGGCAATGCCAAGCTTAGCCGCGAGGTATTGAATCAGGATCGCCATGGCATTCGACCACAACAAGACCCACAACAGTGAATATCCAAAGCGAGTGCCACCTTCGATGTTGGCGGCGAAGTTGCCTGGGTCTATATAGGCGATACTGGCGACAAATGCCGGACCGAAGTAGTACCAGAGCTCTCCGCTACGGAACGCGGGGAGCGCCTTGAAACGCAAGGTCCAGGTGCCCGGTTCGGAGGTAGGGGTAGTCCCAATGTCGTTGGCCACGGCAGAAACAGTCTGCAATTTGTGCAGAATGGATCAGTATAAACAGAGGCTCCTAACAGACGCTCATAGTGAGTGGCTCCGAAATCACCAGGGACCGGCTGGAGTGTACCGCGATAGGCCGGTTATATTGGTTTCATGAGAAGTATGCGGCTGCCCGTCACATTATTGGTGTTGTTAGGTTCTGCGCTGCTGCTGGCCCAGCAAGCGCCGCCCACTCAAGATCGAATTTCTGCCAAGCTTCGCGAGCTCTACCCCGCCAATGCTGACGCTCACAAGGAAATTGCTGAGGCGCTGCAGGCTGCCGCAAAAGACCACAAGCGCGTGCTTCTCGTCTTCGGAGCCAATTGGTGCTTCGACTGCTTTGCCCTGGATTATCGGTTCCATCAGCCCGACATCGAGCCGCTGGTTGATAAGAACTATCATGTTGTCCACGTCGACATCGGCGAGCGCGATAAGAACCTTGACATTGCGAAGAAATACGACACGCCAATTGAGGGCGTCCCGGTGGTAGCCGTCCTCTCAAGCCGGGGCAAGCTCCTGTACAGCCAGAAGACACATGAATTCTCCACAGCTAGGAGTCTGGATCCGCAGGTAATTGTTGAGTTCCTAAAGACTTGGAAGCCTTCGGCTTAGCCTAGTGCCTGCCGCCGGCGGATTCGCGAAGCAATGAGCGTCTCTCGAATTGGAAACCTGCGCGCCTTATTCGGGTGTCTAATGAGAGAGAGTGAGCCTTTCGAGAAACTTTTTCATCTCTCTCGCCGCGGTGGTGCTGGGGAACCTGATCTATTTCCTCATCATGCCCCACCTGCCGCCAGCGGCACAGCACCGCAGCAATCGGCTGCTACCCGACCTCGGACTGTTCATCGATTTTTGGATTTGCCTTGTCCTCTATGGGCTGATTGCCCTGCTGTTTCGTCCGCAACCAGGACGGCCACCCAGCGAACAGCGCCGCTAATTCGTCCCTATGTTTCTGAGGCAAATAGCTTAAAGCCGTATTAAATCGAACCCTCAATTGGCCCAAAATGGCGCAAAACTCTTGTCAATCCGCCGTAAATCGGGCCTAATGAGAGCGTTAGGCTTGCTCCTTTGGGTCCTTTCTGGTTTGGTCTGGTATCTCTCCTGGCAGCGATTCGGCCGGAATGGCCTTAAAAAATTGCGTGTAGCGCCACTATGCAGAAGATTGCCCTACTTTATGACGCCAGCCAGGCCGTCCTGTCTACTTTCGATTTGGACGAGGTTCTGGAGCAGATCCTCAGCATTGTCAGGGACTACTTCCACGTAACCAATTCCGCGGTGCTGATGCTGAATCCGAGCACGCGCGAGTTCTTCGTTCGCACCTCGATCGGCCGTCCCCAAAAGGAAGATCACATCAGCATTCCGCTTGGAAAAGGCATCATTGGCAGCGCTGCGGAGCTCAAGCGTCCTGTATATGCGCCGGATGTCAGTCAGGATTCGCGCTACATCGCCGGTTTCCCGACCACCAGGTCAGAGGTGGCTATTCCCTTGATGGTGCGCGACGAGGTTGCCGGGGTTCTCGACATCCAGAGCGAAAAGCTGGATGCATTCGATTCGGAAACCCTCGACCTCCTCACGCTGTTTTCTACGCAAGCCTCCATCGCTCTCGAAAATGCTCGCCTCTATACGCTCGAGCAACGGCGAACCAAGCAGCTGGAAGCGATCAACGCGATTGCGCGCCAGACGACCGCAGTGCTGAACCTTGATGAACTACTCACGAAGGTTTGCGATCTCGTCCTGGAAAAATTCGCCGTCGATCATGTTGTGGTCTCTCTGCTCGACGAAGATGATCATCTCAGCGTCCGCGCACACAAAGGAAAACTGACGCCGATCCTGCCGCAAGGCGCTGCGCTTCCGGTCGGTACCGGAATGGGAATGCGCGCCTTGGAACTGGGAAAAACCGTAGTAGAAAACGATGTTCGCTCGCTGCGCAGATATCTTGCGAGCTTTGTCGAGACACGCTCCGAGATGTGCGTTCCACTCATCTTCTTCGGCGAAAAGCTCGGAGTGCTGATGCTCGAAAGCGCTACTCCCGGCAACTTCACAGCCGAAGATGTGCCGCCGCTCGAGTCTGTAGCCGATATCTGCGCTGGCGCCATCAAGAATGCGCACTACTTCGAACAGGCGCAGCAGCTTGCTTACCGCGATGGACTCACCGGCATCTACAACCGGCGCTACTTCGAGATGCAGATCGCATCAGAAATCGAACGCGCTTCGCGTTACGACGGGCGGCTGGCGATCATCATGATCGATATCGACAATTTCAAGCGCCTTAACGACGAATTCGGACACCTGCTTGGTGATGAAGTGCTACGGCAGGTTTCTACTGTATTTGGCCAACAGCTTCGCAAAGTTGACGTTGTGTGCCGCTATGGTGGGGAGGAATTTGCCATTCTGGTACCGCAGACTTCCGGAAGCAACGCGATGGAAGTCGCAGAAAAGCTGCGACGTGTAGTTGCGGCATACCGGTTTCCCGGGGTGCCTGTGAAAGTGACGATCAGCGCCGGTGTGGCCGAGTATCCGTCAAACGGGAGCACGCGCGATGAACTCGTGGCTGCCGCAGATGCTGCTTTGTATGCATCGAAGGAAGGCGGACGTAACCGAGTTTCACCCGCTTCGGCGGCGCGTAAGACTACAGCCTAAAACCAGGAGCGAACACGGAGGACACGAAGGGCGCAAAGGAAAACAGAAACCATCGAGACCAGCGCAATTGTCTTTGACCTTCGTTTCCTTCGTGCCCTCCGTGTTCAATCTTTTGCAGTTCGTCCGAGAATCGTCGAACTGGGACGCAAGAACTCACGTAAATACCACCATGTACACAGTCGAATTGGATCAGGTCCGGAAGAGCTACGACAAATTTGTCGCGGTGAAGGACCTCTCTCTGAAGATCGAGCAAGGCAGCATCTTTGGCCTGCTTGGCCCGAATGGAGCCGGCAAGACCAGCACCATTCGCATGATGATCGGCATCACGGTTCCCGATTCCGGACAGGTTCGGATGTTCGGCGAGCCCTTCCGCCGCGAGCATCTCAAACGCGTCGGCTACCTGCCGGAAACCAGCGGCTTATATAAGAAGATGAAGGTCAGCGAGCAGTTGGTGCTTTTCGGCCAATTGCGCGGACTCTCCGCTTCTGACTCCCTGGCGCGCGCCAAACGATGGTGCGAACGCATGGACATCGCAGGCTGGATGGACAAGAAAACCGAAGAGCTCTCCAAGGGCATGCAGCAGAAGATGCAGTTCATCTCCACCCTGCTGCATGATCCCGAGTTCCTCATAATGGACGAACCCTTCTCCGGTCTCGATCCCGTGAATACAACGCTCCTCAAGGACGTTCTGCGCGAACTCAGCAAGGAGGGTCGCACAATCCTGTTTTCCACCCATCGCATGGACCAGGTCGAGAAGCTCTGCAGTTCGATCTGCCTCGTGAATCGCGGCGAAGCCGTGCTGCAAGGCAAGTTGAAGGAGATCAAAGGACGTTACGGACGCAGCAATGTACAGATCGAATACGAAGGCTCGGATGAGTTTCTGCGCGAAAACGGCCTCGTGCAATCGTTCAACAACTACGGCAATTACGTGGAAGTACGCATGGTTCCCGGCGCCGACTCACAAAAGCTTCTTCAGGCTGTTGCGCAGCGCTCGCGCGTAAACAAATTCGAACTGGTCGAGCCGTCGCTCGAAGATATCTTCATCGACACCGTGGGGAAGACCGATGCATAACACTTTGCTATTCGCTCGCCGGGAATATCTCGAAACCGTGCGCAAGAAATCGTTCATCGTCATGACGATTCTTCTGCCCGCAATGATGTTCGGCTTCACCGTGCTTCCCAGCATGATCGCCTCGAAGCATTCAGGCGAGATGCAGCACATCGTGATAGCTACCTCTGACGCGCAGTTCGCGAAGGATATCGGCGACCAATTCAGTAAGCCAGATGCCGAGAACACCTCGCGCCAGGGCAAAGCTTCGGACTCAGCAACCCGTAACTTTGATTTTCAGGTCGATACAAATGTGAGCGCGCAGGAAGAGGAAGCTCTCACGCAAAAGGTCAATTCACATGAAATCGACGGCTATCTTTGGGCGCCGCCGGAATCGCTGACCGCCCGCAAGTTCAGTTATCGCTCGCGAAATTCAGGCGACCTCGATACCGTAGGCACCTTGAGCAGCGCGGTTCGTCGCGCGTTGCTGCAGCAGTCTTTGAGAAAACATGGCGCAAGCGCTCAGGAAATCGAAGATGCACTGAAGCCAGTCGATGTGCAAGCGAAGAAGATCGAGAACGGTCGAGTGACTGAGTCCAGTGGAATGGGAACGTTCTTCTCAGTGATCCTGTTAATGATCCTGCTGTACGTGACCATTCTTATGTACAGCATGAGCGTGATGCGCTCTGTACTTGAAGAAAAGAACTCGCGCATCTTCGAGGTTCTGCTCTCCGCTGCAACTCCGAAAGAATTAATGGCAGGCAAAATTCTGGGCGCTGCAGCAGTTGGAATCACTCAGATCGCAATCTGGACCCTCGCAGCCACTCCGTTCGCGGCGCAGGCGATCAGCATCGGAGGCGAGCAGTTTCACCTGAATCTGAGCATCGCCAACATGGTGTTCTTTGGCGTGTTTTTCATTTTGGGATTCATCCTGTACTCGGCTCTGGCTGCGGCTTTGGGAGCGTCGGTGAACTCCGAGCAGGAAGCTCAGCAATTTCAGTTTGTCATCATGATGCCGATGATCGTCTCGGTAATCTTCATGACTCCTGTCATCCTTCAGCCGCACTCTACAATGGCGACGGTTCTATCGCTCATCCCGTTCTGCACGCCACTGCTGATGTACATCCGGATTCTCGTGGAAACCCCTCCCGTCTGGCAGATAGCTCTGAGTTTGGTGCTGCTGGTCGGGACCATCTACGCCATGCTCGCGATCTGCTCGCGCATCTATCGAGTGGGAATCCTCATGTACGGCAAGCGTCCGACACTGCCGGAAATTATGAAGTGGCTGAAGTACGCCTGAGAGAAGGCCATGTCGAGCAATGGACCAAGCCAATCGTGATCGCGGCTAGGCTCGAAGTGTCTCCATTCCCATTTTGCGATCGCGATCCCAGACTTCACCGCGGACCTGCCGGGAGATGCTCGGTAAGGTACCGTGCGAGCAAGTGATAGAGATGAACGGTAGTGCCCGGGCCTTCAAAGATGCCATGCGAGCGACCCGGATAAGTCATGAAGTCGAACGATTTCCCGAGCGCGATCAACTTATTCACCAGCAATTCCGTTCCCTGGTAATGAACATTGTCGTCGCCGGATCCGTGCACAATCAGCAGATGGCCCTTTAATCCTTCCGCGAGGTTAATCGCCGAGCCGCGCTTGTAGCCATCGACGTTGTTCTGCGGCAGACCCATGTAGCGTTCCTGGTAGATCGAGTCATAGAGGCGCTGGTCAGGCACCGGCGCGACCGCCATGCCAACCTTGTAAAGATCGGGCGAGCGAAACATCAGATTGAGAGTGTTGGTGCCGCCGCCGCTCCAACCCCATACGGCGGCGCGATCGAGATCGACGAAGCTGTCCATCTTGCCGAGCGAACGAAGAGCCTGCGCCTGCTGTTTGGACGAGAGAAACCCGACATCACCGTAGACGGCCTTCCGCCACGCACGGCCTCGTGGCGAGGGAGTCCCGGAATTGTCGAAGCTGACTACGAGGTATCCAAGCGACGCGATGTAGCGGTGAAATAGATTGCCGTTGCCACCCCAGCGGTCGAGCGTGGTCTGCCCGGCTGGTTCACCGTAGATGTTCACGAGCACCGGGTATTTCTTCGACGGATCAAAGTTGGGTGGCTTGATCATCCAGCCATCTACCGTCACACCATCGCCGGCATCGACTTTGAAGAACTCCACTCCGGTTGCGAGGAATTGCGCAATCTTCTTTTTGTATTCCGCGCTATCGCTGCTGACGCGCACGAGCTTGTGATCCGGCAGAGACACCAGTTCGCGCAGCCCAGGATCGTTCATGCTGGAGAAACTGTGGAAGGCGTACTTCCCGTCTGGGGAAATGCCGTAAGTATTCACGCCGACGAAGTTGCGCGGGGTGACACGCACCGGATCGGCCCTGCCGTCGAGCGGTGAGCGATAGAGATAACGCTGAGTCGCATTATCGGGAGAGGCGATGAAGTAAACCCATCCGCCCTTTTCGTCGACGCCTTCAATTCCCGCGGTGTCCATGGCTCCGCGCGTAACTAGCGTTTCATGCCCGCTGCGATCGATCGCCCAGACGTGCATCCATCCATCTTTTTCGCTGACGGCGAGGAACTGGCGGCCATCATGAATCGGCTGCGCCTCCGGCAATCCGCCAAAGCCGATAGTAATGAAGGCGTCATCGTGATCGCGCCACATCTGGTGGACGGTCCCCGAGCCGGCGTCGGCGAGAAGATAATTGTCGGTGTTCTGCAAGCGGTTGAGTTGCTGGATGAGGAGCGTGTCAGCATCGGCCCACTGCATGCGCGCTATGTAATTCTGGCGTGGGTCGCCTGGGACATTCATCCACTTCACCTCTCCATTGCCATCAGCATTCACGACGCCAACGCGCACGGCCGAATTCGTGGTCCCTGCCAGCGGATAAGGGACCTGCATCTCCACTGGATACGGGCCGGTCTGCGGATAGGGGATCTCAGTGACGATCTCGCGCTCTTTGCCCAGGTAATACATGAGCGCGAAATCTCCGACGCCGTGCAAGTCAAATTGCCAGAACGCAATTTGCTTGCCGTCCGGACTCCAGCGAAAGCAATCGTGCAGATCGAGTTCTTCTTCATTCACCCAGTCGGAGCCGCCATTGATGACAAGATCGGAGCCATCGTGAGTGAGGCGTTGAATGTTTCCGCTCGCGAGGTCTTCGACATAGATGTCGTTGTTCTTGATGTAGGCGACCTTGGTCGCCTCAGGATTAAACTTGGCATACATCAAGCTAGCCTCGGGTGCATCTCCACCCAGCTTTTTGAGCTTGCCCGTCGTGCGGTCGAGGAACCAGTAGTCTCCTCGAGAATTGGTGCGCCACACACGACGAGTATTCGTGAAGATCAGGACGCGTTGGTTGTCCTTCGACCAACTAAGAGCGGCGATCTCTAACGGCTCTTTTGCTCCCGCAGGAGTGAGCTGCGCGGCGGTGATCAGGGCATCGCGTTTTTTGCCCGTCGCCGTGTCGTACCTTATGACGTCATGCCCATGCTCCCCGGCCGCTGCTTCCGTCTCGATATACGATTGCCCGCCATCGAACCAGCGCGGCGGAGGCGACAAACGCTCTCTAAATTCCCCACTGAAGATGCGGGTGATCGTGTCCTTCGGCGCTTCAGAAGCCGGCGCAGCTTGCTGCCCGAAGGACACGGCAGACAACAGCAGGATTGAAATAAATACAAACCGCCGAACGACATGCAGGCACATGAGAAATTCTCCGAATGAATTGAAGGAGGATGGTACGGTACAGCGCCGAAGAATGCCAAACGTGACTTAGCGGCCTGGAGCCGGACAGACTATAAGGCACTCGATACGATCACAAGCATTCTCCAGCAAGTCCTCGCGGCGAATGGCGAAGCAAAACTCATGCGCGCGAACAATGCCTCCTGACAGCTGTAAAGAAAGCAGAAACGGTATAGATTATCTGCCCTGTGAAAAGCGCTTCAATCGTGATCATTGCATGCGGGATCTTGCGGCAGTTCGTTTTCGCTGCCGTGGCGGCAATCCCGGCGCTTTTCGCTGCGCAACTTCCTTCCCCTACGCTCGAATCTTCTCCGCGCTTTGAGTCAACGGCAAACGAGGTGACGCAGGTTTTTACGGTTCTGGACCAAAAAGGAAAACCTGTGGCGGGCCTGGAACGAAAAGACTTCATTTTGTCAGACGATGGCGAACAGGTAGATGAGCTGAGAGCATTCGAGCAGCAATCCGAGGTTCCCCTGCATACGGCGGTCGCAATCGATCTGAGCGGCTCAGTGCATGGAAGAGTGAAATACGAACTGGATGTAAGTACTCAATTTCTGAAGCGCGTTATCGGCGCTGGTGATGCCGGCTGGATTGTCGGTTTCAACTTTCGGCCGCACCTCGTGAGTGACTGGGCGCGAGCGCGCGACACGTTACTGGAGGTGATGCGTCGCGATCCGGCGGGTGGAACCGCCTTCTATGACACCGTCATATTTGCATGCAAGCGATTGGTCGATGCGAGTAATGATTCGCATCGACGCAATGTGCTGGTAGTGATCAGCGATGGTGAAGATAACAGCAGTCACTCGAGCTTCAACCAGTCGCTTGAGACTGCTTTGCGGTCTGGAGTCATCGTGCTGGTTGTTTACACCGGGTATTCCTCTCCCTCTCGTGAGCTTCGCAAGTTGGCGGAATTCAGCGGCGGCCAGCTCTTTCTTGCGGACACGAAAAGAGGTGTGCTGAAAGGGCTTTCACGAGCGGAAGAAGCGATACGTGCTCAGTATTTCGTAGCCTATCGTCCGGCGCATTTGATCCGCGATGGACGCTTTCGATCGGTTCGCATCCGCACTGTTCGCGGCGGCTTCAGAGTACGCTCCCGGCGCGGCTATTATGCTGATCCGCCCGGCCCGCTTAAATAGCTTCGTCAAACTCTTGTTTCGCCTTACTCTGGGGACTATCAGTAGTTCAGTCTGCAGGCTGCCACAATTCGATGGGATTTCCTTCAGGGTCATGCAGACGAGTGAAGCGCCCGATGTTCGGATAAGATTCCGGGTCTTTGACTTCAATCCCTGCTGTTCGTAGCTGGGCCACCATTTTGTCGAGATCATGCACTCGGAAGTTGACCATCCAGACTTTGTTGGCATCCCCGAAATACTTGCTCGTTTCGGGAAAAGGACTGAAAGCGGTCGGTCCGGCCTCCTGCTGCCAAACGGTTCCGCCTTCGCTGGTTGGCGTAAGCGCGATGCCCAAGTGCTGCTGGTACCACGCGCCCAACGCTTTGGGATCATGAGCGCGGAAGAACAACCCTCCAATTCCGGCGACTTTTTCCATTCCCGTTCCTCCCGATTCGTGTTTAACAGCGGCCTTTGCAAATGCACCTCCCGCTACCGCAGGGGGTTCTGAGGGCGGCGCAGGACTCGCTGGCTGTGTGACGTTTTGTGCCACCATGGCTAACTCTCTGTGGGGCAAAATCAAGCTGGACCCAAAAGCGTATGACAGGGCTTGAAGGAATTGTCGCCTTGGAAAGCTCATTCCATCCTCTTCCCAGCATTTTGTGCGAGTGGAGCAACGATACCTGCTGGGATGGAATTCTGGAAGCGTGGAATTTGAAGCGCCGAGCACCCGACCGTTTTATCCCGCCTGCGTGGCGCCGCAGTCCTGGATCAGCTCGGAATGTGGACCACGATGTCCATCTGGCACGGCACCGGTCTCTGCAGATACTTGGCTGGTATGTATTTGAACTGACGAACCGCCGCAAGCAGACGGTCCTCGATCTTCTGATCCGCAGCTCCATGTACGATCTTTGCTTCGGCGACACTGCCGGTAACATCAATTAACACTTCAATCTCCAGGTACTGCTCGAACCGGGGCGGCAGATCGGCGGCACTGATCAAAGGAATTTCGCCCTCTTTATGAATCGGTAGTTCGTAATCCTTGCTTCCAATGCCAAAGTTCAATCGGAACTTAAGCTGCTTCATCAGGCTCGCAGTGGTGCGCTGTGCCTCCTTACGGAGCGTCGCCATAGCTGATTCGGAAGATCCCATATTGGGATTGGCCGGCGCTGCTTTGTGCGGGCGCCTGATGCGGCGCCGCGCTGGAAGGAGCGCCGCGCCGGAGGAAGCTTGCGGCTGGAATACGATGGCTTCGTGAGAGACAGGTGAAGCTGCAACCATCACGTCGGTGACAAGAACGAACCGAGTGGTGTGTACAAACTCAAACCACAGCAGCAAGAGGCCAAGATGGAGAATTCCGGATAGCGACAGAGCCAGCCCAAATGGCGGCAACTTCTTCTGCCCGCGAAGGCAGGACTGCAACGTCGATCGGAACCAATGCGCCACTAGAAGCCTAACGAAGGAGGACGCGTGATACTCCGCGCCTTGCCATCCTGATTCTCAGGAATCAAGATACCTCAGAATTTCAGACCGGCAGCCAATGATTTCCGTAGTAAGTCGTGTACTCAGGGCTTGAATTTGACGTTCTCTCTCAGGCAGCGTACTTTCATCCTTCTTCATTGTTAATGCTGCCCAATAAACTCTCGGAGAACGATGAAATCTGCCATTTTGTTGGTCGTTTCGCTGCTGGTACTTGCCTTTTTCGCGCAACAGACAAAGTCAGAGCCTTTCGATGTGAAGGCGCACTCTCCCGCGTTCGCCACACCGGCGTCAAAACAGCAGGTGAAGCAGTGGCGCAGGCAGATCCGCCAGGCGCTCTTCGTTCCTGATCCGCTGCCGGAACTCAAGCCGGAAACACACGGTAGTTTTTCCCCAGTGCCGGGCGTAGTTGCCGAGCGCGTCAGCTACGGAACGGAATTCGGGATGAGAATTCCGGCAATCGTCTATCGACCGGAATCGTCAAAGAAGAAAATGCCCGGCATCGTCGTCGTCGATGGCCATGGCGGTGACAAGACAGCCTGGTACTCGTACTACACCGGTGTCCTCTACGCGCAGGCGGGCGCGGTGGTGGTCACGTATGATCCGATCGGCTCGGAAGAACGGAACGACGACCACGAACCGCTGTCGATCGAGCACGACAAGATCATCGAAATCCCCACGCTGCCGCAGCGCATGGGCGGGCTGATGATCACCGATGCGATGCAGGGCGTGTCGTACCTCCGCAGCCGTTCCGACGTGGACGGCCGACGCATCGCTGTTCTGGGTTTTTCCATGGGCTCGTTTGTCAGCGCGCTCACCGGCGCGGTCGATGAGCGCATACACGCGCTGGTGCTCACAGGTGGCGGCGATCTCGATGGCCCGGGTGGCTACTGGGATTCGAGCTACAAGGTGATGTGCCAGAGCGGTCCGTACAAGGCACTGAATTTTCTCGGGGACCGCGGCGCAGCCCTCTTCACGCTGAACGCGCGACGCGGTCCCACCTTCATTGTGAATGGTCTGGCAGACACCGTTGTCGATATTCCGCACCACGCGCAGGACTTCTTTCAGGATTTGCGCTCGCGAGTGGTGGCGATAAACGGCAGCGACAAGAACGTTTTCGAGACCGAATTCATTCCCGGAGCCGGGCACCGTCCCACATGGCTGGAGCGCGATACGGCGTTGTGGCTCGACCGGCAGCTATCATTCCCGAATTGGACCCGCGCCGAAATTGAGAAGAAGCCAATCATCTTGATCCGCGATTGGGCAGAGAAGACCGGCGTCCGGCTGAGCAAGAGCGCGGCCGCGTTGCGCGACGATCACGAGGGAGGTCTGCCAGCCTTACAGGCGAACGTGCCTGGTCTTTCGGCGGATCAGCTCGACGTGCTCCCGCGTGAGGACTGGCAGAAGGTGAAGGAAGACTTTGTGTATCCGTCCTGGGTCGCGCACGCCACGTCCGCGGCGCATGCTTCCGAACAATAGCCACCGCCGAATTCCGCGAACCGGCACGACGTCAAACATCGAGCTTTATCCACGCCGGCGCATGATCACTCGCGTTTACTTCCCCGCGGACCCACCGGTCCACACCGCCGGTGACGAGCCGCTTCGAAATTGTTGGCGAGAGCAGGAAGTGGTCGAGTCGCATGCCTTTGTCTTTTTGCCAGCGTTCAAATTTGTAGTCCCAAAACGTCCACAGTGGACCTCTTGGCTGTAAGCGCCGCAGAGCATCCGTCCATCCTTGTGACAGCAGTCGCGCAAAAGCCCGGCGGCTCTCAGGCTGGATTAAGGCATTGTGATCAAGGGAGCGCGTCGGATAGATATCCTGTGGCGTTGGCACCACGTTATAGTCGCCAGCCAGTATCACAGGCACGCCGGCTTTCATCAGTTCGGCGGCGTGCGTGATGAGACGTTCAAACCACGCCAGCTTGTAATCGAACTTCGGACCGGGCTGAGGATTGCCGTTCGGCAGATAGATGGAAGTGATCAACACTCCTTTGACGGCGGCCTCGATGTAGCGCGCCTGGTGATCGTCAGGGCTACCCGGCAAAGTCGAGCGCGTCAAGACAGGAGCGCAATCACGAGCAAGGATCGCCACCCCATTCCACGAGCGCTCTCCTCGCCAGACTGCTTCATACCCAAGAGCTTGCAATTTTTCTGCGGGAAAGGCGTCGTGCTCGGCTTTGAGCTCCTGCAGACAAACGACGTCCGGCTCCGCCTTCGACAACCACGTCGAAAGATTGTGAAAGCGTTTATTGATGTCGTTGATGTTGAAAGTGGCGACTTTCACGTGCGATGTGGCGCAGACAAAGCAATCGTCGCGCGACTCTTTGTTTTATCACTTGCATTGGTTGAATGCGGTTGTCCGGGATTCTTCCAGGAGTGATTCGTTTCCCCCGCGACATATAGTGAATTCGGCGGACACACAGACATCGTCGAATTAGTCTCTGTACGCTCCGTTCGAAAGCTGGAATCATGCCTGCAAATAAGAACATTTCTGGAATCACGGATCACAAGAAACAGCAAGCCGAAACCGACCGCTACTGGCGCGGTTTGTCGATTGGAGAACGATTCTCTGCTGTCTGGGATGTAAGCGAGGTCGCTTACGCATTTGCCGCCGCCCTCAATGGAAATCAGACGGCATCAAAGGCCGGAGGCCGGGAGGGCAACCACTCTGAAACTCCGTTGCACCTCGGGGAGATGATGCGGCGGTCAGGATGTCCCCGATTTCCGCTTCCCATTTTGATCCAAGCTACCTTCCGGAATCGCCGACGCTACGCACAGTGGCTGATTCTCGAAATCATTGTGATACGCGTAGATTGGCGAAGTGCGCGATCGTGTCGGTTCCAACCCATAAGGCTATCTTGCCTTGCTCCTGCTTCAGGTCGTTGATGATCAGGGCGGGTTGCGGCGCCCCCTGCACGTACAAGCGCGCCTTGTCACCGTGCGCTTCGATCTTCAGCTTGGTCCATTCTCCCGGCACGACGTCTGCATAGCTCTCGTATTTCTCCGGGAATTCTTTACGCAATCGAAACCAGGGGAAGTCCGGGTAAGAAATGTATTGGGTCGAATGGTTGCGTCGCACCTGGTCGTCGGCGCGCCCATTCGTCGGACGCAGGTAGAAGCAGTCGTACTTTGCAGCGTCCTTCGCGGGGTCAAGATTGACGCGGAAGGCCACACCGACGAATCCTCGCGCTGCCGTGTTCTTTGCCGCCGGATTGGGTTCACCCGTTAATTCGATTTCAATCGTGCCGTCCCGAAACTCAGTCTTATTTAAGATGACAAGTTGAATCCCGTCGGCAGCATCCGGCGGTGCGGCGTCAATCACGCGGAGCGCTTTACGTCCTTTGTACGTTATCCATTCCGTCTTCACATTGCGAGGCTGCTGCTCATCCAATCTGTCCAGCGGGACGGTCGTAGGCTTAACCGCAGCTTTGGGGCTGGGCGGTTGACCTAAACCTCCTATCGCGAGATATGCCAGCACTGCAATGGTGATGAGAGACTTTATGGCTAATGCTTGCTTGGGCAGACGCATATGTTCACCGTTTTCCCGATTCGGGAGAGAGTGGTACCTTTTAAATCCTGGGTTGTTGGCCTCATCTTCCGACATTGCTCTGTTCAGCGCTTTTCGCCAGCACGTAGAACCCCTTCGCGCGCGCGTCGTTTGCGATGCCCGCAAATACTGTGCGGCCATCCTGCGTATCGGAAGTAGATTGTAGTCTGGCCACTCTGCCGAGGGCCTGCGCGTAGCAACCGGCATCGCCAACAAAGCGCGTTTCTTTGCTGTGGTGGACCGTAGCGGAGCGCCTTAAGAAAAGGATTACCTTTCTACGCCACTTCGAGCGTTGCCCCGTGCGCAGAACGGATGTGGCCGGTCAGGATTCCTGATTTTCCATGGGAAGCGCTGCGCTGAGTGGATCGAAAGGCCGCGATCAGAGGTATTCCTGCAGGAACTCCAGAGTCCGCTTGCGGGCAAGCACTGCGGATTGTGGGCTGAAATCTTTGCGTTCTTCGCAATTGAAGCCGTGTCCGGCGTCGTACATGTAAATGGGAACATCAGGGTGCGCGGCCCGGATCTTGTCGATCTCCGAAGCGGGAATGTGCTGATCCCTTGCGCCGAAGTGCAGCATCACCGGACAGCCCGGCTTCTCCTCTGCGTATTGCGCGATGCGTCCTCCGTAGTAGCCCACGGCCGCGGCCACAGTGAGACGAGTTGCCGCCATCCACGCCAGCGATCCACCCCAGCAGTATCCGACTACCCCCACACGCCCGTTCCCAATCTGGGACGCCGCATACTCCACGGCGGCGGCTACGTCCCGCAGCGCATCCTCCATCCCAATTTTGCTCGCGATCGAGAATCCACGCTTCATGTCGTCGGGCGTGTAAGCCAGCTCAACCCCACGCTCAACACGATCGAACAACGCCGGCGCAACCGCCATATATCCGTCGTGCGCAAAACCATCCACCACCGAGCGAATGTGATGGTTCACGCCGAAGATCTCCTGAATCACGACCACCGCCCTGCTCGCACTCTCACGTGGCCGCGACACGTACGCAGCCAACTCGCGTTCGTCATCGGCCTTTAGCTTGATGTCCATTGCTGTTGATACTAATCGCAACGCCCTGCGTTCCAATTATGTGGAGCCCACAGGAAATGTTCCTCATCGCCGGAGTGGCGGTAACGATTGTGTCGACGTTCGGCGCGATGCCAATGGATGCGCGCGCGATCGAGTAGAGGCGGCAAGAACGTGGGGAAATTCGGGGACGAGGAAAACCCCGAATAAGCCAGAACGTACTCATTCGTTTCCTAACAATCGTGTGGACCGTCTACTTATCCAGCACGCGCAGCATCATTTGTGTTCTGGCGTACAAATGCACGTTGTGCCGCTCGGAAATGATCAGTGATGCTCTGGATGAATCTGGGCTTTCCTGAGCGAGTGCCAAGCCCTCGATTCCCAGCACTCCGTGACAGCTTGGGGTAAGTCCTCCATTCGTTGAGAGCTGCCCATCTGGAACGTAAACAGAGTTCGGACTCCCGATTCTTCCTGGAACGCCGGCGTTGGGATCGGACATCGGTCCCAAATTTCCGCCGCCGCCAAGCCCTCCCGCAGTCGCTGCCGTCATCCGCGGCATCTCTGAGGGATCCCGGGTTTCAGGTATCTCAGGTGCGATCGCCTGGATCGTCAGCGCCAGCGGAAGTTCGCGACCACCTTTGAGAACAGCATGGTCAAAAATGATGCCCAGCACCGACTCCGGTTCTTCCGTGGACCGGACCTTAGCTTCGCTCACGCGACCGATGATCTGCGAGCCCCTCGGTATCAGAACTTGACCTTGTGACTTCACGCTCTCGGTTGTTCGTGCGATCACCTTGTCGCCGGCCTTGTTCTTCCGCGCGTCAACGCTCTTTTCGAGCGTTACGGGAATCGTGCTGCCCACCGGCAATTGACTCGATTCTGCTACTTGAGATGGAGAAGAAGTCCATGCGAAGCAAAGGAGTGCGGCTGCGCTCAAAAGAGAAATGCTTCTGCGATTCATTCGAGACCTCCTTCGATGATTGCGCATAATAGCTCTGGTACGAGTTGCACGTAAAATTTCGATGAGTCGCCCACGCGTACTATGTGGAACGAATCCGGTAGATTTCGAATGTGCTAAGCATCGCCAAACCATGCTTCCGGGAATTCGCGGTGTTGGTGGTCTGCTATTGGTTCTGTTGCTGGCCTCGGGCGGCAGGGCTCATCGCAGTAACTCGAACCCGCCGCAGCCGATCTCGACGACCACGCACCTGCAGCATGCTACTGCGGGAATCCAGACACTCCAAGGCTGGTACAACCGAGCGAGTGGTTTGTATCGAACAACCGGTTGGTGGAATTCGGCGAATGCGCTT
This sequence comes from Terriglobales bacterium, assembly GCA_035764005.1. Taxonomy (NCBI): domain Bacteria; kingdom Pseudomonadati; phylum Acidobacteriota; class Terriglobia; order Terriglobales; species Terriglobales bacterium. Next base: position 57,044 of record DASTZZ010000069.1, on the reverse strand, counting down.
ACGGTGCTGATCGACTATGCAAGAGTCGCAAGTACGCATCAGTACGATTCTGAACTCGCAACCACCTTCACGGCTGCGCAGGCCGGCAACCAGAGACAGCCGGGATTCCTGAATAAGTACTACGACGACGAGGGCTGGTGGGCCCTTGCCTGGATCGATGCCTACGATCTGACTCGCCGCCATGATTACCTTTCGATGGCCGAATCCATTTTCACTGACATGGCCGGCGGCTGGGACAATGTGTGCGGTGGCGGCATCTGGTGGAGTAAAGATCGAACCTACAAGAACGCCATCGCCAACGAGTTGTTCCTGTCGGTCTCGGCCTCACTCGCAAATCGCGATTCCGCGGACAAGCGCACGTACCTCGATTGGGCGAAGAAGGAATGGCTTTGGTTCTCGGGATCAGGAATGATCAACTCTCGCAATCTGATCAACGATGGGCTAGCAATTACCAGCGGAGAGGCGGGAACAACTTGTGTCAACAACGGCAAAACAACATGGACTTACAACCAGGGAGTCATTCTGAACGGCCTTAGCGAGCTTTCGAAAGCCGCTGCGGACCGAACCACGATACGAACCACGATACAGAGCGCAAATGCAATTGCGAGCGCCGCCATTCAATCTCTCGCAGACAGCAACGGGATTCTCCACGATCCGTGTGAACCGAAGTGCGGAGCAGATGGTGTACAGTTCAAAGGCATCTTCGTGCGAAATCTCGTCCGACTCTACAGCCTGAGCGCGCAGCCCGCCTACAAGACATTCATCATCGCAAATGCAGATTCAATTTGGGAAAAGGCGCAAGGTCCCAATACACAGTTTGGACAAGTGTGGTCCGGGCCCTTCACCACAAGCAATGCGGCGATCCAGAGTTCGGCGCTAGACGCTATCGTCGGCGCTGCGGCAGTCGAAAATACGAATTGAAAAGATGTAGAAGCACAGTGAATGCCTTCAGGCAGTAAGGTACCAGTTCGATCTCGTCCACAATCTGCACGCCGATGCCTGAAGACTTCATGCGCAAACCGCTTGCGATTGGAGGTGGACGGTTGCGATATCATCGGTGGCCGTGATTGTTCGCGCTCTATGCTCAGTTGCCGTGTTGTTCTTTGTTATTGCGCCTTCGCCCGCAAAGATTGCTGAAGTGTCTGCTGAAGACGCCGCGCACCACCTCGTTAAGAAGATCGATCCCGTGTATCCCACCTTTGCCAAGACGCTCCGGATACAGGACACAGTAGTTCTTAAGCTGGTCATTGCCGCAGATGGGTCAGTTTTACGTGTGGACAGAGTCAGTGGCAACCCCATGCTCATCGAGTCGTCGATAGAAGCGGTGAAGCAGTGGCATTACAGCCCATTCTTGGTTGACGGGAAAGCATCCGAGGTCACAACAGCGGTGTCGATTCCGTTTTCGCTGGGGATCCCCGACGCGAACTATAAAAAGGAAGAGGAGACTTCGCGCCGGTACTTCGCTGACGACAAGCGGTGTCGCGCTGCGATTTCCGCCGGCCACTTCTCCGAGGCGCAGAGCATCTGCACAGAAGAGGCTAAGCTGGGCGAGCAGCTACCCGCCGCGCGCGAAATGGAGCGCTTTGAAGCTTACGGGCTGTTGGGACAAGCCTACTTCTATGATTACAAATTTCCCGAGGCGCTCACCTATTTTCAACACCAGCTCGAAAGTGCAAAGAAAAAGCTGCACGACGACGATGCCGAGATGGCATACGCCTATCACCACATGGGAATGGGATTAACGACGAATCACCGCACTGAGGAAGCCATCCCCTATTACGAACGTGCAGAAACTACTCTCCGAGCTGCTCAAAACAAGATTGGATCTGAGTTCCTAAAGAACCAGTATGCGAAGACATTGAAGACCATCATGTCCGAGCACGCAATCTTGCTGCGTCACGTAGGCAAGAACGCTGACGCCGACGCGCTCGACAACGCCGCGCAGGCGATCGTAGTCAGAACAGACATCAAGCCCGACTGAGGGAAGCGGCGGTCTCGTCCCGTCTGTCACCCCGGGGTGACAGCGCGCTACTGCTTTTGCTCTGCCGAACATTCAAGCTGCTGAGGATCTATGTTTTTATTTGCTTTCCGAATCTGCTCAATCGCGGCGGCAGCGTCGCTTGCAGGAGCCACGGAGTAATCGCCGAAATCCCACGAGCGATCGTGCAGGTGCCGGCACAAAGCCGGGATGAGTCTTGCGCTTTGCGTAAAAGCTGCCTCCTCCGTAGCCCACCTGAAGTCCAGTCCCGGCGGTACCTCGGCAACAACAACGCTCAGTTTGTTTTCGATCGCCTGTACCGCAGCCTCATTGCCGTACTTGCCCAGCGCCGCTTCCACCATATTCCGGTTGACCGGGTGCAGGTCGGGAATCATATACGCCTGTTCCAGAATCGGAACATCGGCGGCCGAGCCTGTCTGCACTAGAGCACGCACCGCGGTGACAGTCGGTGCCGCTTCGATGATCTGCGTTGCCGCCGTGTGCAGCTCTTTGCGAAATCGATAATTCGCGTCTTTGTCGAGCTTGCGCATGTACCAATCCAGCGCGAAATCCCAGTTGTAAATGGGCTTGCGGCCGATTGCGCGGAAAATCGCGGGAGCAGCAGCGTCCGCATCGAGATACAGCATCGCGTCGGCAGCTTCACCAAAATCAGGCTGCCGGTCGAGCACACTCTCGAGGAGCTGCATCGCGCGATCGCCATAGCGCTCGCGCATAATGGCGGCGTGCTCTTGCCCCGGCAGGTCGGTGAAGTTTTGCCGCGCCATTTTCAATAGAAGGGAGACCTCTTCTTCCATATCTGCCGGAACGACGACGAATGCGCTCACACGAATCTCGCCCGGCTGGATACCAGTAAGAACTCGGTCGATCCTGAACGTGCCGTCCTTCTGCACCCACGCAGGTTGAATGAATACAAGTTCGGCGTCGTGCGGAAAATAAATAATCTCGGCAGGCTCACTTTTGCGGTTTTTCGGCGTCACGCGCGCTGGGCCGAATGATGCCAGTGTCGGCGTCTCATTGCGGAAGCTGATTGCCACTTCGCGATCAATTTCCGCTAGTCCTCGGACAACGAGTTGGTAAGGTGTGTTGGCAGCGTTGCGCAGCGAAGTCGAACCAAGCCTTTGTTCCAGCACCATGCAACGGATCACTCCGCCCCGCGTTTTCCCGTTTTGCGCAAAGGCGTAGTTCGTCTTCCCAAGCAGTCCGTGTGGAACCATGAACACTGACTCATGAGGGCTTTGCGTGATCAGCTCGGCAGCCTCGCTGCCGAAGTCGAGAGAGATGCCCGCGCCCGTACCATCGAAGGATCCGCTTATGACAAGTGGGCGGCCAGCTTGAGCGATCCGTGGGATATAGAGCGGCGTTTCCTGTCCGTCCACGGCGGGGTGTGCATATACCGTGAGCGTCGCCAGGGCCACACGTGCGCCTCGGAAGTCTGTGACGAGAAGCGGAACGTCCGTGTCAGCGGAAACGATCGGTGCCTGCCACGAAAATTTTCCATTCTTTGCGGCGGCTACCTCTTCACCAAAATGCAGCAAGTAGCTTTGCGTGGCCGTGCTGGCGCCTTCCGGCGGTAATTCGACCGTACCGTAGAAACGCTCTCCAGTGAAAATGTGATCGGGAACAGTAACGCGAACCGAACCATCGTCGCTGGTAAGTGAGATGACTTCGATGGGAGCGTGATGTTCTACCCTCGTGATGTACCAATCATGCTGCGTCGGCTGCGCCGAAAGACAAGTCGGCACCAAAGCGACGGCAAGCAGAATGGCCCAAATTGCGACTTTCGCCTTCATTCGAAACGATTGATTCCGGGTGATCGGACTTGTGTGTTCTGCCCATGATTTTAGTCACTTATTTTCGTGCTTCATCCGACTCCGCCGCACTTTGGTACTCCCGTCAGATGTATACCTCAAAACCAATCGCAAAATGGCAAACACGATTCACCTCTATGACTTTCCGTGGGCGCCGAAGACGGTTTGCCTGACCAGGTAATTCGGTCCCAATACGCTCGAGTCAACGTGTTTATGGAAATGAAGACTTAGGTCGTAACTGCCTCAGAAAGACCACAGCCTGTTCACTCGCATGTCTCATTTCTTTTTAGCGCAGCCGACCCGCTCTTTAGAAGTCTTGCCAGAAGGTTTCAAAGCTCCATAATGGGAAGGATAAAGTGATCACCAAAGTAACCAGATCCGTACGAACCGCGATAGTGCGTTTCTGAGAAAATGCTGAACGACAACGCGGGCTCTGATGAAAATGGATAGATCATTGTCGCAATGGCTACGGTTGATCGTTGTCGTAGCTTGTTCCGCAATTTCAGCCTGGGGGATCTGGCTTTGCCGCTCACTCGGCCGGCAGACCTCGCCCGACCCCAGCATGCGCAGTTTGTTTTCCGTTCTTTCACGGCTGGTTCTTTTTGCTCCGTTCAGTGCGCTGGGAATCTATCTCGTGTGGTCGGCTTTCCGGCATTTGCCTTGGCGAGTTTTTGCAGGGATTCCGGAAATGAGAGAGATTGACTTGATTCCGCCAGGCAGTTCAGAGAGGCAGATCGCCGTGGCCGCGCGCCAAAGTAATCATCATCTGGATGCAGATAGCACTAAGAGAATTAGTGTGATTGCTGGACGTGCTGCGAAGGCCATTGGTGCGGTAACGGGGCTGTTCTTTGCTGGGTTGGGAGTAACGGGATTTATCCTGGCCTGGAAGTTTTCGCATTCCCCAGCCCTGGTTTCGTCCGTACGTTACGAACTGGCAAGTGCGCGTCTTATCGGACTGTTTGAGCTGGGGTCCAGTCTAGCTGCAGTTCTGGGCGGAGCGATCCTTCTGGCTACCTTTAAGAACGAGTAAACGGATGAAGGAATCCACTACCACTCTGCCGAAGGCCTGTGCGTAGCGAGACGCAGCGCATGAACGAAAGCACCCCCGTCGCTACGGCTCCGGGCACCGACTTTCTGCGACACCCGAGGCTCCCAAGTTGGGAATCCTTCTCTCGAAGTAGGATGTGCGATCTTCGATTCTGCCGAATTGGTCTTGCGAAATTGTTGGTTTCGTGTGGGAAGACCTGGACCGTCAGGAGCGATGGTCGCTTCGTCTGGGGAGAATCCCATAACGGGAATCCATCGAGTTTTTTTGCTGTTTCAACCCAGGCTCAGGATGACAAATACCCTATATCGAATTACCCGACCCAGGCGACTGCTCTCCGCGGCGTGAACGGCGAACGATCTACTCGTAGTAGGTGATGGTGCGTGTGGTATCCGAATCCACTCGCGGCTCTGAGTTTGGAACAGTGGTGGAATCGGTCGAATGAATCCAGCTTCCGTGCTGATCATACTGGTCGTAGCTTGTAGTCACAGTATTTAGCAAATTCCCATTCTGGTCGGAGTGCTCCCTTTTTATGCTGCTCCGGCTGCTCGTGGTTACTGTCCAGCCGACCTTCGGGTCATGGGAAATCTGGAAGTTGTTTCCGGCTGTGTCTCTCGTAAACGCACTCTCAAAGCCGTCCTTGGTGGTTATGCCACCATAGGCTTCGTTATTACCGGTTTCAAAAATCGATCGTAACTTCACTGTGCCATCGCTGGAGTAGCGGATAGCCTGGGAACGCGTGCCCTGCCTGGTTACAACACTTTCGAGATTCCCATTGGCGGACGTTCGTTGCACTAGACCACCGTCTATACGCTCCTCCTTCTCCGTCCTCAGAGTGTCATCGAGCAGTTTGCCCGAACCATCGTAGGTTAGCTCGCGTATACCTCCTGTTCCGTATTGGCGCTCGGTGCGCTCCAGCAGAGTGCCGCTCAGAGTAGAGATGAGCAGCTCCATGGGCCGACCCTGCGCGTCGTTCGTCTGCACTTCTTTGCGCGCCTTAGGTCCAGTGAAGAATGTCGTCTCTTGGGAGAGGATGATCCACCCATTGCGGCGGAAGATCAGATCCTCCGTCTTTATGCCTGCGGCATATCTCACGATTTCGGTGATCCATCCATCGCGATCGAAGCTGATGTCTTCTTGCTGGTTCGTGGGCACGACGCAGCTGAACCTCCGAACGAAGCGTTGAGTCGCTGGCTGGCCATCCGGCCTAAACAATCTAGTTTCGCTGTGTACGAAACGGACAGGCCCGTGCAGGCCGCGCAGTTCCACGTCAGTCTTAGCTTTGGAATCAGCAAAAGAGGTAACGCAAAGAACGGCTGCGCAGGTGACATTGCAGCAGAAGAAGAGAATGAGGCGTCGCATAGCCACACTCCGTCGAACCGTTCAATGATACTGCTTCCAGGCAATCGAGATTGCTGGAGACCGCCCTCGCTTCTGTCATTTACAAATCCGTAACATCCGTGCAATCCGTGTTGTGTTTTGATCTTGACGAACCACGGATCAAAATACCGTGGGTCTAACCTCCGCAACTCGCTGATTCTTCGTTGAGATTTCCACATTATTTTTCTTCGAATCAGCCGCTCAACTGCAGTTCCATTACGGTACAATCGTGAGCGAACAAAAGGAGAATACAAGATGAAGCGAGAGGAGCCACGAACTGGCCGGATTGCGGACTTTGAGTTTCAGTTCTGGGAATGCTGGGAGTCTGAGGGCAATGTTCCCGGGGTGGCGGAGCGGCATTGGTTTCGCTCTGACACTGGTCTTGAGGCGCCCACCTATGACCACATGCTGCAGATGCTCTACCGGCAGAAGATGGGGTTGCTGGTCGCGCCGGGCATCGCGACCCAGCCTCAAGCTTCATGTACGAGCGAGTGGGACAAGCGAACCAGCCACACTGTGCGCGTTAGAGGAGAGGAGGTGCTGATCACAATCTGTGAACACTACACAGAGGCGAGCGCCGGCGCGCCGGTTAGCACCAAGGTCATCGGACCGAATGGGCTAATCACCTCTACCTATCCGGAGATGCTCGAGCGGCTCGGTGTGGCGCGGGAAAACCGGCCATCGGCACTTGGTCCGCCTCAGGCGGAGCGCTCGGCTAAACAAGAAACTCCCAATGGACGCACGCAGATCTTAGCTGGCACCAACCCTGACAGAGAGAAATTTGCTCTTTCTCTGGACGGGAAATTGGTTCCTGCTACAGAACCGGCTAGCCCAGGCGCAGAAGGCGATCCGGCTGCAGAAGCGAAGTCATCTTTTCCCAATTCGCTCATTAATTCGCCCACGACAGATCCGTGCGCTGCACCCAAGCCGGCACCGAGCGAAGAGCTTCATTCGGCGATTCGTCCGGCTGAAACGGGTCAACCGCAGCCCACGGAGACTGATCGCACGAACGCTGCGGTTGCTCTTTCCCCGGATGGCAGTTCGGGAGATCAAGACGTCTGCGCTCTCGATGCCAGAGATATGGAGCAAGCCAACACGAGAGGAGAAGAGTTCGAGAACCGGCATCCGTGGCTTTGGGATGATCCCGATCAGGAGCTCGAGGAGCCAATGAACTCCATGCGCCTGGTGTGGTGGGGTGAGTACATCAAGACTGTCTATCCGGAGCTTGCTGCCGCTGCCTTGGATCCTGAGAAGTATCAGGCCTACATTGACAACTACGATTACGACAAGCCGATCCCGCTGAACGAACCGGACGAGAAAGCGCGAACTGCCGACGACGCACCGCGCTGCCAGTTCATCAAGGCCGATGGCCAACAGTGCGGTTCACCGGCGCTGCGGCGCAAGCGGTTTTGCTACTTCCACTCTAAGACTGCGGAGGATCGCAAGCGCAAAAACACCACGAGTGCAGGTTCGCGCGCCGCAGCACGTTCCCCGCTGGAGATGCCGGTGCTGGAAGACGATCTCGCGATCAAGATGGCGGTAAGCAACATCTGCCGCCACCTGGCGAACGAAAGGATAGACCCGAAACGAGCGGCAACTCTGCTTTACGGAATCCAGGTAGCCACGGTAGCGGTACGGAGAGCGGGGAAAGGCGCAATTCTCAAGTGGTGATCCCAAGATATTGGATTTGTAAAAGTCGCGATCCCAAGATGCTGTATTCCAAATTGGGAAAATGAGCGGGAATCGGGGCTAAGCCCTTTGCTCCAGGGATTTTGCGAAAAGGGGAGGGGCAGGGGGGAGGCTGAGAGGACAGGGATGGGTATAGAGAAGAATCGGGTGATCGCGTAATCGGCGCGTGTAGAGAGGTTTCACTGAATCGACGGACGCTCGCTTCATCCATGAGATGTATGATTTTGGCGGCTCTCTTCCGAGGAGAACCATGGACGTTCTGAGTAACCTCTGGCAAGATTTGCGCTATGGGCTGCGCGGCATTCGCAAGGACCGCAGCTTCGCGCTGCTCGCCATCCTTGCTCTTGCGCTTGGCATTGGCGCCACTACCGTCATCTTCAGCGTGATCGACGCCGTCGTCCTGGAGCCATTCCCGTATCGGGACCCAGACAATATCGTGAGATTCTACGTCCACGATAATTCCAAGCCGGACCAGGAAGGGCGTCCTGGCTTTACCATGGCGGAATTCGCAGCTTACCGCGACCAGAACCACGTCTTCTCCGACATCATCGCCGGCAGCGGCATGGATGTGCTCTACACGGAGAAAGCTGGTACCAAGCAGTTCAGCGGATTTGCAATGACTCCGAACATGCTGGAGTTTCTCGGAGTGAAGCCCATTTTGGGACGCGGAATCGTTCCCGACGATGGACGTCCGGATGCCCCGCCGGTTGCGGTGATGAGCTACCGCGTGTGGCAGAGGGAATTCCAAGCCGATCCCAATGTCGTCGGTAGCCTGCTGACGCTCAACGGTAAACAAACAACTCTGGTCGGTGTTATGCCGCCTCGGTTCCGTTATGGGAGCGGGGATTTCTGGCTTCCGATCGTGATTAACCCTGCCGACGCGGAGCCGTTTCACTTTATGGGCGTAATGGCGCGGCTCAAGCCCGGGGTGACACTTGAGGCTGCGGCGAGCGATCTCGACGTGATCGGTCACTCACTGGCAAAGATTTATCCCAAACTGTACCCAGCCAACTTCCGCATAAAGACCTGGACCCTCACCGACTCCGTCGTTCACTACTTCCGGACAACGCTGTTCATTCTGCTCGGCGCCGTCGGCATGTTGTTGCTGATTGCATGCAGCAATGTCGCCAACCTCCTGCTGGCTCGTGCCACCCGCCGCCAGAAGGAAATCGCAATTCGCGCGTCGATCGGCGCAAGCCGCTCGCGCATTGTGTTGCAGTTGCTGGTGGAAAGTTTCCTTCTCGCCGCGTTGGGCTGTCTTGCAGGCTGGGCGTTTGCGTACTTCGGACTGAAGGGAATCGTCGCGGCGATCCCGCCGGAGTTCATCCCTTCAGAAGCTGTGGTCCGGCTGAATCTTCGCGTCCTCGCCTTTGCCGTGGGAGTGACTGCGCTGACCACGCTCCTTTGCGGCCTCGCTCCAGCGCTGCACTCGGTGCGCGGAGAACTCCATGATCGGCTCAAAGATGCTATGAAGGGCGTCAGTGGTTCACCGCATCGCATTGACTTCCGCTCCACGCTCCTTGTCTCGCAAGTAGCGCTCTCGATCGTTCTGCTGGTAGCCGCCGGCCTCATGATGCGCACCGTGTTCGCCCTGGAGCACGTCGATCTTGGATTTACGCCCGACCACGTCCTCACTGCGCGCACTCCGCTTCCTCGGGGTCGGTATGACACGGCAGAGCAAAAGCAGATTTTCTTCCGCGCCGTGCTCCAGAAAATTCAGGCTTTGCCCGGAGTAGTCACGGCGACGGAAACGAGCACTCTGCCTCCGTACGGCGGAATTGGCAGCGAGGTCACGATCCCTGGGCAGGAGCACAAAAGATCTCTGCTTCAACTTTGCAGCGAGGACTACTTCAAGACGCTCGGCATCCGCCTGATGCGCGGACGCACGTTCACTCAGAACGATGTGGACGGAGCCCGCCATGTCATCGTCGTGAATGAAAGGCTGGCTCACGATTTCTTTGGCAACGAAGATCCGATTGGAAAGGCCATCAAATTCGATGCCCTCGACCGAATGCCGCAGTCTCCTCACGACGCCTACTTCGAAATCATTGGCGTCACCTTTAACGAGAAGAACATGGGAGTGAAGGAGGCTCCCGTCCCTGAAGCATTCGCACCGTACAGCGTATCGGGAGACTTCGCACGCGGCGTGCTGGTGCGGACTGCAATCGATCCGCTTTCGATTCTCTCATCGGTTCAACGCGAGATCTGGTCAGTCGATCCGGGCGTCGCTCTTACTATGACCGGTACGCTCGACGAGCACCTGCAGCAAAACTCCTACGCCGAGCCGCGCTTCGGCATGCTGATATTTGCGATATTTGCCGCCATCGGCCTTGCCTTGGTGGCGATCGGTATCTTCAGCCTGATGGCGTACACCGTAAGCCTGCAGACGCACGAGATCGGTATCCGCATGGCGCTGGGCGCACAGCGGAGTGCGGTAATGAAAATGGTATTCGTGCGGGGACTCACGATCATTGCTGTGGGAATTATCATCGGTGAATTGTCGAGCCTGGTGCTCACGCGCTTCCTGCGCAATCAGGTCTGGGGAATCACAGACCGCGATCCAATCACCTTCGCCGCCGTCCTCGCGGTGCTGATTACAATTGGACTGCTGGCATGTTTCTTGCCAGCATATCGCGCAACCCAGGTAGATCCGCTGGTTGCGTTGCGCTATGAATAATGAGCACTGTTTGGAGAAGGGCGAAATTTCAAGTTTGAAGTTAAAGGCCGGCGATCTTCCGGTTGGTTCCCATCGCGATCGCCATTTTGTTCCAGTACACGCCCGAAGCTGCTTTATTGAATTGCGTGGTGAGCTTTTAGGATTGCCACTGTTTTGTCGATCGGGAGTGCTTGAACTGTGTGGCCGTTTCCACTCACCGTGGTGGCACGCAACATGGAGTTGTAGACGGCTTCCTCAGTGGATTCGATGACTGCTTCGAAGAGCGGAGACATGGCGTCGTTGGTGAGCACTTCGATATGCCGGGTTAGAGACTTGTCTGAGGTATGAATTCGCACTTGCGACGCGGTGGAGAATGCGATGGCGTAGTCTCCGCTGCCGTTCGACGCCGAGCTGCCGGTGCGGGCCATTCCCAGCCACGCACGTGCTGCGAGCCGCTTGAGGTTGCGTGCATCGAGTGGCGCGTCGCTGGCGACGATCATCATGCACGAGCCGTCTGCCTTGTCTTTGCTGTTGCCTTGCTGCTCGATTTCTTTGCGCAGGTAATACTGACCGAGTTCCTGGCCAACTGGAGCGCCAGCGATTGTAAGCACGCCGCCGAAATTGCTTTGCACGAGCACTCCTACTGTGTATCCGCCGAGGCTCGGTGGCAGCCTCCGCGACGAGGTGCCGATGCCTCCCTTCCAGCCAAAGGCGACGGTCCCGGCGCCGGCACCGACGGCGCCTTCATCCACAGGACCGCCTTTCGCATTCCTGATTGCGGAAAAAACATCTTCGGGTGCGATGTGGCGTCCGCGAATGTCGTTGAGATATCCGTCGTTGGTCTCGCCAACTACTGGATTGATGGACAACACGTCCCGATTCTCCGGCAGCGCGAGCATGTATTGGATCATGGCATCTGCCACCTGCGGCACGCTTAGGGTGTTGGTCAAGAGGATCGGAGTTTCGATGTCTCCCATCTCTTCCACTTGGGTTGAGCCCGCGAGCTTGCCGAACCCATTGCCGACGAAAATCCCTGCCGGAACTTTTTCCCGAAATAGATTTCCCGAATGCGGAAGAATCGCCGTGACGCCCGTGCGAATGTCGTCGCCGCGAATGATTGTGGTCTGTCCGACTTCGACGCCTTCAACGTCGGTAATCGCGTTGAGCGGACCGCGGGCGAGAACCCCAATCTTCAACCCGAGATCCGAAGTCCGAGGCCGCGTGTTGGAAGTGGTGTTCTGAGCAGAAGTGAAAGATGTCAACAAGAGAACGGCGGAGATAGCTGTGCGCATGACAGCGAAACAGGTTACCAGCACAGCGCAGGCTTGTTCGCGCCGAAAGCATCCCGCGAAACGTGGAAGTCGCTACCTTGATCGCGCTCGTTTGATCGAATCTGTTGTATCTTGCGGCGCCGCGTTTTTTAAATTGCTGGGAGATTAAGGTGAGCAGCGCGTCGTAGTAGAATCTTGAAAGCCCGCCTGTTATACCTCACGGAGAGGTGGCCGAGTGGCTGAAGGCGGCGGTTTGCTAAACCGTTATAGGGTCAAAAGCTCTATCGGGGGTTCGAATCCCCCCCTCTCCGCCAGATATCTTCGCTTGCGACAGCACGCAAACTGAATCGTCTTTCTCGCGCATGATTTGGTATCGGCTGTGTCTGAAGTCCAGGAACCTTCGAAAGCAAAAAAGCGGACCCTGATGGGTCCGTTTTCTACTTCTATCTGTTCTGCCTTAGGCTGCAGGCTGTCGATTCCCGACACGCACGCTATGCTGATGTCCGAGTTCGAAAGCCTCGTAGGTGGGGATGCCGTCGCGGATCGCAAGCAGGCTAGCATTCGACCGGTTGAGGACCATCGAGAGGTACTTTTCCGCGACTGCCCGATCGTCCGGGCGCACCATCTTCCACCAGCGGCGGATTGACTCTTGCACTTCGGCTTCGTTCTTTTCGCCTTCGACCAGAGCGTCTATCAATTTGTAGATCTTTGATTTGACCGCCCGGTACGAGATTGAAATTTCCTGGTTCATGAGTCTCCCTTATGCCAGCTATAAGCAAGTCATGGGCCAGCAGTATCTTTAACAAAACATTACGTTTTGCATGTCGAAAATTCCGAATTCTTGGAGGCTTAGGGGTGAATGTATATGGAATTCGGTATGAGCTGGGGTGAACGGGATTATCGTGTTGGTGAAGATCGCGTTGGTAAAAATTTACTTCCGCGATAATAGGTACATGCCTCAGAAAGCCTACATCAGCTTCCGCAAGGGCCTCCTCAGCGTGTTGTTGGCATTCGTCTCGTTCTCGCTTGGAATGATGGTTGAAGCTTTTCAGCGACATGAAGGCATTACCGGTTGGACTCTTTGGGTCGACAACGTCGCTGCCGCCTTACTGCTTGGACTCGTTGTATTTTTCTACGAACGGCGGCGAGAAAGAGAACTGATCCGCAAACTGCAGGTGATCGAGCTGATGAATCACCACGTGCGCAATGCACTGCAGCCCGTGATGTACCTGCCGTACTCTCAGGATCAGGAAATGCAGCTCAACACGATTCGGGATGCGATCCAGCGTATCGATTGGGCGTTGCGGGAAATTTTGCCCGGACACGAAGTTGAGGAAAACTCTTCGCCAGTGGCGCGCGTTTAGAGGTTGCAATAAGGCGAGCAGGTTTGCTTAGCGCACGTTTATGACGGCATCCCGCTTCCTTCAGCAAGTTCCAGAGTGTTCAGGTCCAATGCATTCTCGCTAGTCTCTGTCCGCCATTCCGCAGCCTGCAAAGGCCGCGCGAGGTGATCGACGGCTACGAGTTCCGGAATCACGTCGCCGGAAGCGGCTCCAAGCTGTTCGAATCTGCGCGCTGCTGGGAAGGCATTGCGCTCGATAGACCCGATCACATCGTTGTAGGTAGATACCGCGCGATCGAGATGATTTCCCAATTTCGAAAGATGATTTCCGAGCGTGACCAGCCGAGCGTAGAGCTGGCGGCCAAGATTGCTGATTTCTTCTGCGTTCTTGGCAAGCTTGTCTTCGCGCCAGCCGCAGTAGACGGCCTTGAGTAGCGCGATGAGGGTCAAAGGACTGGCGAGGAGAACTTTGCCTTGCGCAGCGTCGTCGAGCAGCGAGCGATCAGCCTGCAAAGCGGCGCTCAGCAGCGCTTCGCTGGGCATGAAGGCAACCACGAAGTCCGGAGAATTGGGAAGCTGTTCCCAATATGCTTTCGACGACAGGCTTTCGATGTGCGCGCGGACTTGGCGGGCATGCTGATCGAGGTGCTCGCGAACTTCGGTGTCCTGCTCGGCGTTGGCGGCTTTCGTGAACGCATCGAGAGAAACTTTGGCATCTACGGCGATGATTCGCCCATTCGGCATTCTGACGATGAGGTCTGGACGAAGCCGTCGGCGATCATCGTCGAAGAAGGTCTTTTGCGATTCGAAGTCGCAGTATTCGACCATGCCTGCGAACTCGACTACGCGCCGCAACTGCACTTCGCCCCAGTTGCCACGGACGGTCGGGCGCTCAAGCGCGCGAGAGAGACGGCGAGTTTCGTCCGATAGACGGTGTTGCAATTCAACCAGCGAGTGAATTTGCTCTCCGAAGACCGATTCGCTGGCTTTGCGCTCGCTATCGCTGGCCGAGATGCGCTCCTGGAGTTGCGAAAGGGAATCGGCTGCGGTTTTCAGCAACGATTGGATGGCATCTTTCTTTGCATCCAGATCGCCCGATGCCATCTTCTGCTGCTGATCGAGAAGGTTCTTCGCCAGGTTCAGGAATTCAGCCGCATTACCCTTGAGAGCGCGATCAGCCAAGTGTCCAAAAGCGTCCTCAAACTTCTGCTGTGTTTGCTGAATCAACGCCAGCTTCTCCTCGGCCGCTTCTCGCTCGGCTGCCAGAGAGGCTTTCAGGGCCGAAAGTTCGCTGGAGGCAGCAAGAAGTGCGTTCTGCTTGGCGGCGACGTCAGCGGATAATCGAGTCTGCGCGGAGGTGAGTTCGGCCACACGTGCATCCAAATGCTCCGCTCGTTCGCGAGCGACCGCGAGCTTGGGGCGAAGAGCTGCATAAACGGCGATTGCTCCAGCGAAAGCGGAAAGCCCAGCGACTGCAAATCCCATTCGTCCTCCGACAGGGCGAAGCTTAAACGAAGGTACCACGTTTCGCGTCGGCGGTTACATGAAAATTCACTGTGGAATTGAGGGAATCAGGGCAGAAACTCGAGGTCCCCCAAATCATGACGAGCTCGTGCTGCCAAATTCGCGATTGGGTGATTTCGTGATTTTGCGATTGGGAGCACAACAATCACGAAATCGCGAAATCACGAAATCACAAAATCAGGAAATTCCAAAACTTGAAGGCTCCACCTGGTTTTAGAAAAATTGCAGGAGCGCGTAAACTCCCCGCCTGCAAATTCGTCCATTCACTTAATGGAGAGAGCTCATCGAAACGATGAACATGGTACAGGCCGCGGCTCCGGTTACGGCGAATGCTGAAACTGATTCGCCTTTCGCCGATTTCGACGAATTCATTCGGCTCTATCAGCAGCGCGTCTATCGGCTGTTGCTGGCGCAGACTGGCGATCCGGATCTCGCCGAAGAATTGACGCAGGAGTGCTTTATCCGCGCATTTCAGAAGCAGCATGGCTTCCGCGGCGACTCGCAGGTGTTTACCTGGCTGGCGCGGATCGCGATCAATCTTGTTCGTGATCATTACCGCAACCGGCGCTTCGGGTTCTGGCGGCGCTTCATCCGCTTCGATCATTCGGATGAGGAGCAGAAGCGGGCACAGCAGGTGCGCGATCCGGGCTCGACTCCGGAAGAGCAGATTCTGCGGCGCGAACGCCTGGAACGCGTCTCCGCGCGAATTCGCGATCTGACTCCGCCGCAGCGCGAGGCGCTACTGTTGAGTGCGGTAGAAGGAATGTCAATCGACGAGATTGCGCGCGCGACGAATCGCAAGCCGGGCACAGTGAAGTCGCACTTGCATCGAGCAATGATGAACCTGCGCACGTGGCAGGAAGGAGAACAATCGTGATTTCGATTCACCTGAGCGATCAGGAAATTACTGCTGCCGCAGCGGGCGAACGGGAACTACGCGCGGCGCAGCATCTGCAGATTTGCGCTGACTGCCAGCAGCAGGTGGAGATGTATCGCCAGCGCATGGCGAGCCTGCGTCAGGATGTCTGCTACAGCGCCGGGCGATCGGCGATCGATTGGGGAAGGCAGTCGCGCGCGATTCAGCAGGGAATCCTGGCAGTGCAGATTCGGGAAACACAGGGACGCAGCGCCGGATTCGCGCTCGCAATGGCGGTGTTGACGATCGTACTGGTGGCATTCCTTTTCCTCGGATTTCACAGCTCTCCCCCAACGACCGCAACGAATCAGCCGCCGGCGGAAATCTCTGACTCTGCTTTGCTCGGCGACGTCGAAGCACAGCTCGATGGAGATCTGCCGGAGGCTCTGCAGCCGGCCAGTCTGCTGGTGGGAGAAATGGAAGGTTCGAACAAGAACCTGAATTCGCATAATACTTCGCACAATCGAACAAGGAACACACAATGAAGACTTCGTCTCATGTATTGATCTTCTTGCTGGCGGCGGGCGGAATTTTGTCAGCACAGAACGATTCACAACCGCCAACCGAGAAGCCCAGAGTCTATGTCATGCGGGACAAGATGCACGGAGGAATGCCGGGCATGGGATTTGGGCATGATTGGTGGCGCAACTCTGAACTTGCGCAGAAGATTGGACTCAGTGAACAGCAGACGCAGCAGCTCAACCAGATCTTCTCCAGTCACCGCGCCAATCTGGCGCAGATGAAAGCCAACGTCGAGATCGAGGAAGGCAAGTTGAGCGATCTGCTCGATCAGGACCAGCCGCAGCAGGACCAGGTGCTGGCGCAAGTGACGCAACTCCAGAACGCACGCAACGCCCTGGAGAAAGAATTTACGGTGATGACGCTGGCGTTCCGCGGAGTACTCACGCCCGACCAGTGGAAGCAGCTCCAATCGATGAGTCACGAAAGAATGTTTTTCCGCATGCACAAGCCAGGACCGGGTGGCCCGGGGGACGGCCCTCCTCCCATGCCGCCACTTGAATAACGGCCTGGACTGCCAAAGCCCTGTCGCACGGCAGGGCTTTTGTTTTTGGCGTTGTTGTGCGCTTCCTGATCGGGGAAATGGGCTTATGCTCTTCGATTCCCGAAACATTGTCATCCCTCGCTCCGCAGCGACACGGTTTAGAACTTCGACAAGCTGGTGTTGCGGAGCGGGGGATCTGTTTTTGCCGCAGATACAACAGCAGGTCCCCCGCGCAGCAAAGCAAAGATCCCTGATAGATCGCGGCTGCGCGAGGGATGACACTGCCTAGGAAATACAAAGGAAGAAATGTACCTAATGCGTAAGCACGCTGGTGATGAAATCCAGTGCCCGTGGATCATTCGACTGCCCCAGCCAGAACACGGCCTGCTTTCTGACCGCAGGATTCCTGTTGTTCCTGGCCACTTCGATTAGCTTGGGGACACCTTCATGGTCTGGCATTTGCGAAAGTGCGAAGACAGCTTTCTTTTTTACGTCAGTATCCGGATCGTTCTCGATTGCGTCGCTGATTGCTCCGGCAACCTTCTTTCCGGCTTTCTGCGCGAGCCAAAACAGAGCCTGACCGCGCACGCGCGAACTCGAGTCCTGTTTGGCGACATGGATTAACTCGTCTTGCGCCTGCGCATCGCTGCTCTGGCTCAATGGGAACGTCAGCTTGTCGCGAAAGGTGTCGCTAGGATCGGACTCAATCAGCCGCTTCAGCGTAGCGTAGCCGTGTTCACCGCGGGCAACACCGAGCCAGAATGCAGCGTGCTCGCGCGTCTTCTCCGGATATTCCGCGCTCACGAAATGATCAAGGGCAGCATCAGCCGAAGAATCGGCGTGCTCGGAAATTGCGTCGACGGCGCGTCGAGCGAGGTGAGAATCCTGATCCTTGGTTACAAATGTGCTGAGATAGGCGACGCTCTGTTTGGGATCAGCGTTCGTAATTACCCAAACGGGAAGACCTCCGGCGTCAATCGAGCAGTTCTGGCTGAAGATGCGAATAGTGTCGATCTTCTTATCTTCCACGCGGTAGAGAACAGCCAGGCTCGTGACCTCGACATCGTCGCAATCATCGCGAGAGCCCGAAAAGGTGTTGTGCTCAGACGATAGCCGGCACGTGCCGCAACAGCTACGCTCCTGCCATCCGCCGTCGTAGCAGCAGATAGTTCGATGTGAACTGACGGCCGGCACCGAATAGCCGATCCATGCAGTTCCATTCTGGCGCGAAGCAAAGGCTTCGATCTGCTGCTGCAGATTGCCTGCCGCCGCTACGGTCTCCAGCTTTGCGTTCTTAATCTGTGGCATCTCGCCAGGTTCGCTTTTCAGCGAAACCTGTGCGGAGCAAGTGGCTGCGATCAACGCTGCGACGATAATGAGCTTGGTTTTCATAATGGCCTCTCGAATACAGGTGACAGGGAACAGGTGACAGGGGACAGGGAACAAGGGACGGAGATGAGGGAAAGGAAACGATAACGTTCAAGCTCACGGCAACGTCGGCACGTGCTCATTGGTTTTCTGTCCCCTGTAACCTGTCCCCTGTTCCCTCCTTCCCTACTTGTTCAGAATCTCCATCAGATAATCGTTTGCTTCCCGATTTCCCATCACGGAGAGCTTGCCCACGATCTCTTTGCGCAGCTCCGGATTTGTTTCTTTTCGAGCCAGTTCAACCAGAGAATGCGCGTCGCCCTTAATGAAGAGCGCGTTGATCGCTGCATCACGAACGTCGGCGCTCTGGTTGCTCTGGTAGATCTTCATGAGCGTCTCGCTGCTGCCGCCAGAGATGCCCAAATCTTTGATGGCTTGTGCCCTCAGTTCCGGATCGGGATCGCTGAGCGCAACTTTCTCCTGCAGCTCGGTATCGCCCGAGACAATCGTTGCGTGCAAGATGTCGCCCTTCAGATCACGATTCGTGGTCTTGCTGTACAGATCGCGAAGCTGATCGCGGCATCCACCGACGCCCATCGCGTGAATCGCCGAGTGCATAACATCGGGATCTTTCTCTCCTGCGAAGTCCGTAAGCTGCTTGCATCCACCGGAGATTCCTAGGTCTTTCACCGCCTCGGCCCGCAGCTTCGGATCAGGATCACTGTGTGCGACTTTCTCTTGCAGCTCGGTATCACCAGAAACGATCGTTGAATGCAACAGGTCGCGTTTCATGTCGGGTGATGTGGCCTTACTGTAGAGATCCCGTAATTGATCTCTGCATCCGGCGATGCCCATCGAATGAATTGCTTCACGCACGAGCGACGCGTCTTTTTCCGGTCCTGAAAGCGTGAGTAATTCCTTGCATCCCCCAGAGATGCCAAGAGAGTGCAGCGCGCTCTTCTTAGCGTCGACAGAAGTGCTCTCTGTGTAGATCTTCATCAGCGTTTCGTGGTTACCGCTGATCCCGAGATAGTGAATCGCCTTCTGTTGAAGCTCGGGATGCAGCTTGCCGGTCGCAATCTTCAGCATCAGATCGCGCGCACGTGGATCATCGCTCTGCGAGAGTACAAACAGCGCCTTCTCCAGCACTTGTCCACCGCACTGTCCTGCGTTGCCATTGTTGCCCAGCAGCTTTTCCAGAATGGGAAGAGCGCGATCCGGATCTGTGTTCAGCAGACTGTTAACTGCGAGAATTTTGAGATCGCAATCGCTCTCCTGGTCAGGGTTGGGACGCGCCCGCCACTCAAGCTGCAATGCATCGGCATCCTTGATCCAAGAACTTTGAGGATAGCTGCGCTTCAGTTGCGCAATGCTGTTAAGAGCGTCTCCGCGTCGCCCGAGTTTGTTCTGCGCGTATGCCTGCCAATAGAGCGCCTCATCCACGTGGGCGCGTCCAGCTTTTACCACCTGAGAATAGGAATCCAGCGCCTGCTGCCAGTTGCTGTCGTAGATGGCTTTCTTGCCGGCGCTGTAGGCATCTTCCACGCGGTCGCCAGTTCTCTGCGGCTGAAAGCTCGAGATCGCGCCTTGAGGAAGATCATCGGTTTGTGCGCCCACCGCGGCGGCGAGCGCAAGGATAAGAATGAATATGAAAGATATGAATTTGTTCATCTCGTTAGTTGCCTTCTATGCTTGCAAGTTTCATGGACTGCTTAAATCACAATCGGCAATTGCGGGCCGTTAGTATTCTTCGCCGGTGCTGCTCTTTCACCTCGGCTTCGTGCCTTCACCTTCGAGTCGATCACTCTGACCTTGAACAGCACGCCCTGCGACTCGATGCGCTGCTGGAGCTCCTGCAGTTCCTTCCCGGAGACCGAATCGGGATGATGCGAGATGTCGATCAGCACCCGCTCAACTTGATCGAGGACGTTGGCGATTTCTGTATCTTTATCGCGCTGCGCAGTTTGCCGATAAAGCCGGTTTTCGCTCACCAAGTTCTGCGCCAGTTCACGCTCCGCGGAGATATCGACCTTGCCTTCAGCTGGCGTGTTGGCGAGTTCGACGAGAATCATCTCTGTGCGATCGAGGTGGTCGCCGACAGCGACCATGAGCACGCGATCACTGCCAGTCTTCGGCGCCTCCACTTTGACCAACGGGCTCGGCTGCTCGTGACGTGACAGATACCGCCCTGCCAGGAACGCAGCCATCACCAACAACGCCAACGCACCAGCGATCGCCCACTTCCGCGGCTGAAGCAGCGCACGCCAGACCGATGCTTTAGGTGACTCGGTTAAATCCAGCCGCGGCTTCAACGTGCTCCATAGTTGTGTTTCATAATCCGCTGCGCGTTCCGGAATGGGATAATCAATCGCCGAAAGTGTCGCGCGAATCTGGGCAAACTCGGCTGCGCACGTCGGACACTCGGCCAAATGCCGCTCGTCGCTTCGGCCGGGTTCGTAGAAATGAAGGACGAGTTCCTGTTCCGTCAAATGGCGGCTCATCGCGTACCTCTCTGTACTGTGCCGGCGGTCATAAATGGCTCGAGTTCACTGCGCATCTTCTTTACCGCGCGAAAAATCGTGTTCTTCACCGCCTCATCGCGGACCTTGAGCACACTTCCGATTTCCGAAATCGAACGCCCTTCAAAGTGGCGCAGCACGAATGCGGTCCGTTCGATAGCGGTCAATCGCTGCATGGCATCGCTTACACGCTTGCGCAATTCAGTGCTGAGCAGCATGCGCTCCGGCCCCGGCTGAGGCGTGGCATAGTCGAGGGTGCGCTCTTCGGGATTCAGTTCGTCATCCCGCGCGTCGCTCTCGACGATGTGCGTTTTGTCCTGCTTGCGCTTCGCGAGCAGGTCGAGGGCACAGTTGGAGGCTATGCGATACAGCCAGGTGGAAAAGCTGGAGCGCGCCTCGAAGCTGTCGAGCCGCTTGTAACAGCGCAGGAAAGTCTCCTGCACTACTTCGTCTGCGTCATGTTCATTGCCGGTCATGCGATATGCCAGCCCAAAGACCTTGCGTCCGTGACGATCTACCAGCACACGAAACGACTCGTGTTTGCCGGCGAGCACCTCATCCACGGCTGCCCGGTCGGTGAGCTCCATTCGAGGGATTAGACCAGCTTTGAGAGCAAGCGGTTAGGGAACATTTAAGAACCGCATCGGATCTGGCGGAAAAAGCAGAGGTTAGCAGCACAACCCGAAAGGGCGTAGCGATTCAGCCATAAATATGGCAGAATCAAGGCATGCGAACGACACTGGACATTCCGGACCCCGTTTACCGGATTCTGAAAAGCAAGGCCGCGCAGGAGGGCAAATCAGTAAAGGCGATCGTTCTGCGCAGTGTCGAGAATGAATTGGGTCTCAGAAAGAAGAAGACTGGCAAACGGGTCAAGCTTCCCATTGTGAAATCGAAAACGCCAGGCTGGTTAAATATCGACAATGCCAAGATCGCAGAGCTTGTGCCTTTTCCCTGATATCAACGTTTGGCTCGCTGCCTCTGCTGCTGCCCACATCCATCACTCCATTGCTAGTCGATGGTTCGACTCACTCCTTCCGGAAGCTCGCGTGTGCTTCTGCCGTGTGACGCAGATGGGTTTACTCCGGCTTCTGACCTCCGAGAGCGTTATGGGTCCCGAAGTTCTCACGCAAGCTGAAGCATGGAAAGCCTACGATGAGTTTCTCGAAGACGACCATATAGAATTTGCACCTGAACCTGCGGAACTTGAGATTGAGTTCCGACGCCACTCTTCGCGACCGCATCCCACTTCTAAAACTTGGACGGATGACTATCTTGCTGCGTTTGCGGCCTCTGGAGATCTGACTCTGGTGACATTCGACCAGGCTTTTCGCGGCAGAGTGAGAAATTTGAAACTGCTCTCAATCTAATTCAATTGGGATCGAGAGTCGAAGGGCGGGTGCAAACATCATAGCCAGCACGTACGCCAGCGCGCCACAAGTCAGCGTCACGTTGAGTCCGAAATGGATCGCGACAACCATCGCAACTACTGACCCCAGCACGCTAGCTGACGCATTGATTGCCCACGCCCACTCGCACATTCCATTGCCACTGCGTGAATTCTCATCCAGCAGACAAAGGCCGGTCGGGAACGGCATTCCCATTACGAAGCCGAGCGGAATGATCAGTGCTCCGCTGATGAGAAGCTTGAGTGGAAACGGAACTCCCACGAGCGACTTAAGGATCAACGGCAGCAGAAGCAGGTACGCAATTACGCCGGCAACGATCGCCAACAGAACCGGACGAAGCGTTTGTACTCGCGGCATCCAGCGTCGTGCGGTGAGACTTCCGGCACCGCTCGCCAACAGGAGGAGAAAGATAACAACGGTCAATGCATAGGTCGGGTGGCCGAGGAAGAGCACGAAGCGCTGAATGAGCGTGATCTCCACCAGAATGTACCCGAGTCCTACGGCGATGAAGTAGCACAGAGGCAAAATGCGCGGATACGTTGTCCGCGGCTCGAGCGCAAGAGGAACGACCAGAAATACAATCACAGCAACAATCGATATCGCCAGCACCATGCCGAGAATCACAATGCCCAGGTTCACGCGCCAATCCATACCGCCGCGCGTTCTCCGCAGATCGGCCAATGCGTGGCCGGTCTTCAACGTGAAGAAGAAGAACGGCGAAGAATCAAAAACCGGAGCGACGTTGTACTGATAGGTTGCGGCGAAGGCTCGCGGATCATTGGACTGAATCAAGCGCGTGAACGCGTTCTGCGCATTGTCGCCGCCAGGAATGTAGAGACTGACAAGTTTGGGATGGACAGCCAGATGTGATCGCACCGCTGCGATCTCATCTGCAGTGAACGCAGACTTTTTCGCGAGCACAATCACTGGACGTCCGTCCTGATCAAGGGGACCATCCGATGCGACGATGAAATTGGCTTCCGGATTTGAGACTCCTAGCTCGTGAAGCGCCTCAATTGCTTGTGACACCACGCGCAAAGCTTCACGCGGTTGGAGGAACTCCCAGCGCGTGATGGCGATCATGCCATCGGGACGAAGATGATCGAAGTACTCACGAAAGGCCTCGACTGTGTAGAGGTTGTTTTCGCTCAGCGCATAGGCTCCGGCCGCGGTGGATGCCCAGGTATCGACGAGGGTCATCTGCACAACATCGTAGAGATCACGGCTGCTACGCAGATATGAGCGTCCATCGGCAACGTGGATGTGTACCTCAGGCCGATCGTAGAGGTGATACGCATAGCCGGCATATTCGTCGCGCATAATCGTGTTCGCAATGAGGGGATTGATCTCAATGCCGGTGACGTTGCGGCTGCCATTGGCGACCGCGCGCAGCACATCGACGCCGCCTCCCGGACCAATGATCGCGAAGTCCCCGCGCGGGCGGAGCACGTTCGCCAGCGACGGCGCGGCGTTCATAAGGTCGTTGCGCCAGTTGAACGAAGCTGACGAGCTTCCCGAATCAGGACGCACCGGAATATCAACAGCCCACAAGGCCGGGGCGACGTTCATGATTGCCGTGGACGCGTCCGCGTCGATGACGACATACTTCGACTGACCGACCTGATCCACCTCCACACGTGATAGAGCATTCCACCGCGCGAACTCTACACCTGTCCTTCGGGCACCTTTGGCATAGATGATGTCGATCAAACGACCATTGTGGTTGGCGGCGATCAATGCGAGGTATGCAATGACGATCGCGAGCGCGAGCGAACGTACGGCCCGAGTCTTGCTCCAAAGAGCAGCGCCAATGGCCATCAGCGCCGCGGAGCAGAGCACTGCATTGGGTCCACCGACAATGTTCAGAAGAGGCACCAGCAGAATGCATGCGCTAGCGCCGCCAATCAGGTCGAATCCGTAAAGCTTCGCGACCTGCTGAGTTTCACGCGCGAAGACGATCGAAAAAATCAGACCCGTAATGAAAAAAGGAACAGCCGCGGCCAAATAGATGATGGTAAGTTTTTCGAAATTGCGCAGCTCAAGATTGAGCGAGACTGCCGAGTGAAGGACGACCTCAAGAACTCCGAATACCAGAATGGAACTGAGCACCAGCAGCTTGCCGCCAAGTTCGGGAACCGTCCATCGCGAAAGCCTGGTGCGGAAAATATGCGCGAACACGCCCCCGGCGCCTAGTCCCAACAGCGCGACCGAAATCGCCAGAAAGGCGAAGTGGTAGAAGAGCACGACCGAGAATAGCCGCGTGAGCGCGAGCTCCAGCAGAAGGCTGCCGCAACTGACGATCGCAATAATTAGCGGGAGGCGAAGATTGGCCGGCTGCGCGACTTGCGTGCTGCTCTCTGGCTGGAGGACCAGGGTCGATTCGGGCATCCTGTGAACATATCAGATGTTCAAGGTATGTCATTCCGAACCGCCGCTGTTTGGCGGTGAGGAATCCCTATCCACTTTCATGCTCTCCCGAAAAGGCGTGCTGAAACTTACTCTTTTCACGAAAGCTTGGTTGTAACCGGTAGGGATTCCTCACCGCAAAAACCGCGGTTCGGAATGACAACCAGAAAGAAAATCATTCCACCTCGTTCTTCGCCTTGTATCCGTCGCGCGCGATGATCTGATACTTGATCTTCTTCCTATGCTGGTCCTGCACGATCAGTGGCTGTCCCGTTTGCGGATCGACCAGTTCCACCTTGACCTTGCGCCAGGTGCCGTCCTGCTTCGCATTCGACGGACGATACGAAAGCATGTACTGATTGCGAATATCGGCGGCGATGTCTGCAAAGTCCTCAGGAAACTCCGCAGTGAAGCGCGGGAAGTAGGCTCGTCCGCCAGTCATGCGGGCGAAGGTGTTGAGCTGGTTGTCGGCCTGCAGGAAATCGAGGTTCGCGATTGGGCCCATGTAGCCATGCGACTCAGCCCAAAGCCGAAACGCCTGCCCTGTGCCTACGCAGAAGATGGTGATGTTCTTCGAGCCCTGAATCTTCTTCAGCACTTTGTCATAGTTCAGCTTGCTGAAGGTATCGATGCCGTCGCAAATGAGGAGGATATACTTCTGCCCCTCGACGCCTTCGAGACGATCGATCGTGTCGTACAACGCGTCGAAGAGATTCGTCTCGCTGAAGCCGGGGATGCGTAGCTGACCCAGTGCACCCATGACCTGGTTTTTGTCCTGCGTGAAGTCGACCAGGATATGTGGCTTCATGTCATACGAGGTCACCGCGATCCAGTCTTCCTTCTTCATCTGCTGGGTGAAGGAGTACGCGGCGTTGAGCGCGTCCATCATGAAGTAGTAGTTGTTGGCCGCGAACTCGATCAGCAGCACCGCCGTGATGGGCTTGTCGCCCTGCTGGGCGAAGGTGTCGATCTTCTGCGGAACTCCGTCTTCCAGGACCTTGAAGTTCTCGGCCCTGAGTCCGGGAATGAACTGGCCGTTGGAAGTGACGACGTCCACCGGCAAGTTCACGAGCGGCACATCGACTTTCAGCGAAAATGTGCCGATTTCTTCCGGATTCTTTACCTTTGGGACGCGTTCCGGCGGCTTTTCATCCTCGGGCTTCTTCTTTGGGACGGCAATCGGCCCAATATCGCCTGTGGGTCCACCGGCTTCGGGCGTCTGTGTTTGCTGCTGAGCGCCTTGCTGGTTCTGCGATTGGTTCTGCCAATTCTGGGCGTTGCTGGGAGAGATTGCAAATGCAACGGTGCACATCGCCATCAGGAGCACCTTAAGAGCGCCTGATGGTTGCACCCTAGTACCACTAAGGGACATTTTTGATGCCTTCCTACTGACTCTTTGCGTATTGCTTTCGAGAGTCTCTGTATTAGTATAGATGGCGAACTACTCGGAAACCATCGTGGATTGCGTGTTTCCTGCGTTTGCGGGACGTTTCATCCCCGCATCTCTGGTGCGCTCCGAGTGTTTGTACATCAGTATGAAGAGCATTCTTTCCTACCTCGCTCGGATTTCCCCTTTAATTTTGTTATGCAGTTTGGCGGGCGCGCAAGCGATTCCCGCTCCTCAACCCATTGCTAAAGCGACGCGCGTCACGCCGGAGACGATGCCGGTGAGCGACGTGCATCGCGGCATGCGCGGCGTTGCGTACACGGTCTTCGAGGGGACGAAGCCCGAGCCGATGGACGTGGAAGTCCTCGGCGTGCTGCCGAACCTCAACGGTCCGAAGAGCGACCTGATCCTGGCGCGCCTGCATGGCGAGAAAGTGGAATACACGGGCGTGGTCGCCGGCATGAGCGGCAGCCCGGTGTACATCGACGGCAAACTCGTCGGCGCGATCTCGTATCGAATTGGGCAATTCTCGAAAGAGCCGATCTGCGGTATCACCCCTATCGAGGACATGCTCGAAATCGACGCCATGGACCGCAGCCAGCCTGAGCAAATCAGCACTGCACGCGCCGCGAAGACGATGAGCAAGATCTCGAACGCCGGCGATGGCAGCCCTGATCTTCAGAGCTTCGCCTCGATGATGCAGCCCATCGACGCTCCGTTCGTCTTCAGCGGATTCACAGAGTCAACGATCCGTCAGTTCGCCTCACAGTTCGCGCAAGCCGGACTCGTTCCCGTAATGGGAGTGGGCTCGGCGAGCCACGAGCATCAGCCGGAGCCGATCGAGCCTGGCTCTGCGGTCAGCGCTGTTTTAGTCAGCGGCGATCTCGACATCGCTGCCACCTGCACCGTTACGTATATCGATCCCCAGCGCCTGCTCGCCTGCGGACATCCGCTCACTCAGTACGGCATGGTCGATATGCCGATGACGAAGGCGAATGTTGTGGCGACGCTCGCATCGCCGTACAACTCGTACAAGATCGTCAATACCACCGACGAAGTTGGCACCTTCGTGCAGGACCGTCACAGCGGCATCCTCGGGCGCTTCGGCGAAGAGCCGAAGATGATTCCCGTTACGGTAACCATCCACGGCGGCAGCAAGCCCAAGCAGATGAAGTTCTCTGTGCTCAACAACGCAAAGCTGACGCCGCTGATCATGATGACGACCGTCTATCAGGCACTGCAGAGCCAAAACCAATATGGCGATCAGGTGACCTATCGCATGAACGGCGACATCGCCGTCAACGGATACCCGTCGGTGCATATGCACAACATGTTCACGTCCAACGACAGCGCCGAAAGCTCGGTGCTGGCGGCGATGAACCTGGGCGAGCACTTCGGACGCATCTTCGAGAATCCGTACAGCACGCCCGGCATTAACGGCGTGAATGTCGACTTCGACGTAACGCCGGAACGTCGCGCAGCGCGTCTCGAGACCGCCCGTACCGATGTGACCGAAGCGCGTCCCGGAGATGAAATCACGGTGGAAGCGGTGCTGCGTCCGTATCGCGGCGATCCCATCGTGCGGCAGATTCCGGTGAAGATTCCCACTTCGGTACCGCGCGGCCAGCTCCGTATTCTGGTCAGCGACTCTGAGACGCTCGATCACAGCCGTAAGCTTCCTTCCAGCCTGGGCCGGAACCTCGAACTCGGCTCAACCATCGACCTGCTCAACAAAGAGCACGCCAACAACAACCTGTACGTCTCGCTGCTCGAAGCCAATCCCGAAGCGATGGTGGAAGACAAAGTGATGCCCACCCTGCCGCTCTCAGTAATGAACGTGATGCAGGGCATGCGCAACGGCCAAGACATGTACGTGAGCGGCGAGTCAGCGGTAGATGAGACAGCCACGCCGATGGATTATGTCGTGTCCGGCTCGCAGTTGTTGACGGTGCAAATTAAGTAGAGCTGCCAGCTACTAGCTGCTGGCCGCTAGCTATTGCCAGCGTGGAAGCCGCGACCCCAGTCCGGGCCGCAGGCTGCGACAGTCGCAAGGGAAAGTGGCACTTAAATGTGCCATTCATCGGCCGGAAAACCTGAGTGAACCAGAGGCCCAACGGGCCGGCAGAAGTTGAGCCCAGCGGCGTGAGCCCTGGGTCGAGTAAATCCATCCAGTCGAGCCCTGAAAGGGCGGCATCCGCGGAAATGGAGCCGAGGTGTCGCCCTTCCAGGGCTCAAATTTCTGTTGGCTCGTTAACCCGGGGCTCACGCCACTGGGCTGCGCTTCTGCCGGCCCGTTGGGCCTCCTGACGTGGCGCGTTTATCCACTTAGAGATTCAAGCCTTCTCCACCTTCTCGCGCTCGTGCGACAGCAGCGCTTGCTTCCGCTCGATTCCCCAGCGATATCCACCCATGCCGCCGTCCGTGCGGACTACGCGATGGCAGGGAATCAGCACGGCAACGTTGTTGGTGGCACAGGCTCGCGCTACCGCTCTGCGGCCCGACTCGCCGCCGAGTTTTTTGGCGATTTGCGAGTAGGTGCGGGTCTCGCCTGCGGGGATGCGCTTGAGCTCTTCATATACCCGTCGTTGAAATGCGGTCGCGCGTACGTCGATTGGCAGATCGGGAAGGGCTATCTCGCCTTCGAGCCGGCGAAGCAAGTTGTTCATCCAGTCTTTCAGCTCTTCGCCAGCGTCCAACAGTTCCGCTTTGGGAAATTCGCCTTCGAGTTCATGACGCAGGCGCGCGGGATCGTTGCCGAGCTTCACGCTGCAGACGCCCTTGTCGGTGACTGCCAGCAGCGCTCTGCCCGCAGAATACGGAGCGATTGCGTAGCGGATGCTAACGCCGTCGCCCCCTTTGCCATAAGCAGCGGGAGTCATGCCGAGACGCAGATTTGAGTGCTCATAGATACGGCTACTGGAGTTGTAGCCGGCTTCGTAGATCGCGGTGGTCACATCTCGCCCGAATCGCAGCGCAGTCTTGAAGAGTGAAAGCCGTCGCGCTTCCGCATACTGCTTGATCGTGATTCCCGTGTTCTGTTTGAACGCGCGATCAAGCGTCGCCGGATGCATCTTCAACTCGGCACTCAACTGCTTCATCGGCAGCGGAGAATCGACGTTCTTCTCAACCGCGCGGCACACGTCGCGAACGAGGTCCAGCTTTTCCGAATCCTCATGCTTGCGGGGCTCGCAGCGCTTGCACGCGCGGAACCCGGCGCGCTCGGCGCTCTCCGGATCGAAGAAGAACTGCACGTTCTCGGGCTTCGGTCGCCGCGAAGGGCAAGTCGGACGGCAGTAGATGCGAGTCGTGCTTACGCCATAGAACAGCGCCCCATCAAAGCGGCGGTTACGGGCGACAACGGCGTCCCAAAGCTCCTGCGGATTGTGGGCTGCGACTGCTGCGGTAGTCATACTGCGCAGCTTATGTTAGCGCGGATGGGGGCCGCTATCCGGTTTTCGACGGGAAAGTCTTTTTCACCACGGAGACACGGAGGACACGGAGGCTTGTTGTGCTTGTCATTCCGAACCGCCGGTTTTTGGCGGTGAGGAATCCCTATAGTCACGGGGAGCTGGTTTTTTGCGAAACCGATCGAGGAATCTTCGGTTTCGCCACTCATCTGATGCAGACGTAAGAGCAGTGGATTTACTTCGCGTGTAGCAGTCGATAGAGATTCCTCACCGCAAAAAGCGCGGTTCGGAATGACACAACAACCGAGCCGTTCTCCGTGGTCCTGTGATGAAAGAGCGCTACTTGATTTCGTTCACCGGCAATTGCGTACCGAAGTCCTGCCCGCTCGGAGCCACTGCGCGGGCGACGATCGACGTGAACGCCTGCTTATACTCCGGATATTGCTGTGCCAAGGCCTTGATGAAGGCCATGTTCTGCTGGAAAGTCTTTACCTGGTCCGTGATATCGGGTGACGAGTACTTGTACACCAGATCGAGCCCCTGCTTTTCATCTGGTACGACGAAAGCCTGGACAATGTTGTAGGTCTGTCCGTTCAACGTTAACGGCACAGGCTGCTGCGGATTCTGGGGAATGTCTTTTGGCTGCGTAGCCTGCTGTTCTTGATAGAGTGCCTCGAGTTGCGGTGTGCTCATGAAACCCACGCCGCCAGTGAGCAAACTCGCGGCTTGCGTGTAATAGAAGAACGATGTGTGCTGGAATCCCTGTTTTTTCAAATCGCGGGCCTGAACCCAGTACCAAAGGCCGTCATGCGGTCCGACTTGATTCGGCGATGCGTAATATCCTGCCAATTTCCATTGGCCGGCGTCTTGCTGGAGGATATAGGTGATCCGGTACGGCTCCTTAACGCCGGTGACATCCTGAATCGCAACCGCATACTTACCCGGCGGCAGGCCGGGGATCACGAATGACGAGTGCTGTGGAGAATTGAAAGTTCCGCAGAAAAATTCAGCCCGTTCGTAAGTCTGCGTGCCGGGCGCATCGAGAAGCCATTCATTGCGCAGGTGCGCCTGGCCTCCGGCAAGCTTGGCTTTATTAGCGGTGACCGTATTGGCGATCCCCTGGAAATTGATTCCCGAAATGGAATTCTGCTGCATCGCCGCGACATTGCCTGCAGCGGCATCGTTGAACAACTGTTGGGCCGCGGCTTCAACCGCCGAGCGCGTCGCCGCGTCGAAATCGGGATCCTGCGTGGTGTAGCAGGATTCGGCGGCATTGGCCGCCTGCAGGAAACAAAGGCTCAACAGGGCAAGGGGAAGCAAAGAACGGAGGCGGATCATAGTCCTCTCAAAAGCGTGGTTAGAGCGGCCGGCCAGCAGCCGCTCGCGTTTTTTAGATGCCGAAGGCTGCAACTCGGATGGATTCAGCCGTTCTCCTACAGAACCGGCGGCGGTAGCCGCTGGGGCAGTCGCCTTTTGCGACTGTGGCATCTTCGCCGCGGGAGGCAATCCTGTCGCTCGGCAACGGCCATTCGCCGTCACCGACCCACCGCCTTCAGGCGGCGGTTCTGTTAACTCATTTTGGAGTAGCATAAACCCAGCGTGCCAGGAAAAACGAATCTCGCAGTCATTCTCCTGCTGTTGTTCTATACGAGCATGCACGCACAGCAGACGCAGGCTGGGCAGCCTGCTCAACCTACATCTTCGGTCTACAACCGCATGCGGCGGGTTCCGCCGGCGGCACCAAACGGCTCCCAGCAAAATGGGACGCAGCAGGCAAGGCAGTTCCCGAATCCTGCGCAGCAGTTTCCGCCCGAGCAGCGCGTAGGGACCCCAGGTCAGGGCCAGATTTTTCCCAGGCAACCGGCTCCACAGCCGGGACAAAGCGAGCCAAACAACGGCTTGTCCACCGGTTCAGCAACGGCGCCGAATGGGCAACAGCCGCCACAGCAGGGCGTGAGTAGTGCAAACCCTCAGCAGCCACAGCAACCTTATGGATTGGCTTTGCAGCCTCCGAATCCGCCAAACGTCACTTACGCGAACGGCGACCTGACGATTGTCGCGAACAACTCGTCCCTGGCAGACATTGTCAGCGGGATCGAGCGAGCTACGGGTGTTCGCGTGGAGGGCACCAGACCAGATTCAGAGCGAGTATTCGGGCAGTTTGGTCCAGGCTCGTCGCGGGATGTGCTGAACTCACTTTTCGATGGCTCGCGGTACGACTTCATCCTGGTCGGCAGCCTGGAAAATCCTGCCGACGTGCGGACGATTATTTTGAGCCCACATGGTACAGCTCCGGCCGCTGGTGTCAGCACGGCGAACAACCAGCCCTACCGGCCACCTGAAAACAACGAAGAGCAGGAAGAGAGCGAGCAAGCTCCGGTGTATCAGGGCGGAGAAGGTCGACCGGTACAGAATGTGCCCTCCGAACAGGTGAGGGCACCCCAGCCTCAGCCAGCCCAGCAGCAGCAACCACAGCAGCAGCAGGTCAAGACGCCAGAACAATTGCTGCAAGAACTCCAGCGACTCCGCCAACAGCAGCAACAACAAGGTCAGCAGACGCCGCAGCAGACCCCGCAGCAGACCCCGCGATAGTTCCCATTCCGGAGGCCCCATACTCGGAAATCGCGTTAGTGTCGCGTGTTTGCGGCACGTCTGGAACTGCGATTTGGCGGATGACTGGCTGCGGCTTTGAACAGAACCGCCGGCGGTAGTCGGGGGGTCCGGAGTTCATCGAAAGGTGAACTCCGAATGCGACGATGCTGCCGGCATTTGCGCTTGCAGCGCAGCCGCAACACACGCGCCTGCCCCACTGCCCACCGGCGCCGGTTCTGTCAACCAAGCCTTCGATCGCAGCAAAAAGAAAAGCTCCGCAAGGGAGCTATCTTTTGGGGAGGTAACGTTGTAGGGAAACTTAGCTGGCGACGTTGGCCGGAAATTCGATAACTGTGGCCTGCGCCTTTGCCGGGCGGCGGTTCATCGCCCGCAGGATGCCGGAAACCGTGAGGTATCCGGAGTAGATGCCCAAAATCATGGCCGAGACGATAGTGGCGAAAACGATTGTGCTTAGGATCAGGCTGTTCAAGGTTGCCGAGCTCACCAATTGGGGATTCACCGTCGTTCCGCCTTTATGATGTCGATTCCGCTAGAGCCAGTTGGATCAACTCTGCTTAGCTGGCCCATTCTGCTCCTGGAACCAGGGAAATCATCTATCACCCTGGTTCATGTACTTCCGCGCAGAAGCCAAACTGGAGCGAACTCCTTTGTTATGAAGGAAATCGCTCGTTTCGGCCAGATTACGCAGGTAACTTTCCAGCCCTGCTGAATCACACATCGACGAAGCGGCAAAGCCACTTTAACTGCATTGACCGTCCCCGGTGTTGACAACTAAGATACGGACGTATCGTTGTGCCCACCAGTCAACGAACCCCTCTGTAGGTCTCGACTTTTGTAATGGCAATTACCTCGATCCGGGTGCGCGGCGCTCGCCAGCACAACCTGAAGAACATCAACGTCGAGATACCCCGTAACACCCTAACGGTCATCACCGGCCTTAGCGGTTCGGGGAAGTCTTCGCTCGCCTTCGACACCATCTACGCCGAGGGCCAGCGGCGGTACGTCGAAACCCTGTCCGCCTACGCCCGGCAGTTCCTCGACCAGATGGAGCGGCCCGACGTTGATGCGATCGACGGACTCAGCCCCTCGATCGCTATTGAGCAGAAGACTACAACTCGCAATCCGCGCTCGACTGTAGGGACAATCACTGAGATTTACGACTATTTACGCCTGCTCTATTCGTCCGTTGGCGTTCCTCATTGCCCCAACTGCGGACGCGAGATCAGCCGGCAATCGGCGGAGCAGATCGTGCAACAGGTGATGCAGCTCAAGCCGGAAGAGCGCGTGATGCTGCTGGCGCCCATTGTGCGCGGACGTAAAGGCGAGTTCAAAAAGGAACTGGAAAAACTGGCGCAGCAGGGGTTCACTCGCGCACGTATCGATGGAGAGTTGCGCAGCCTCGATGGCGGCGAAGATGGGCTCGACGAAATCAAGCTCGACAAGCGCAAGAACCACACGATTGAAGTAGTCGTCGATCGGCTGCTGGTGAAGCCGGGCATTGAGAAGCGTCTGGAAAGCTCAGTTGCGACTGCGATGAAGTTGGCTGACGGGCTGGTAGTGGTTTCGATTGTGGATGGCGACGAGCGCATGTACTCGGCCAAAATGGCGTGTCCCGAGTGTGGAATCAGCGTTCCCGCTTTGGAACCGCGCTCGTTCTCGTTCAACAGTATCTATGGAGCATGCCCTGAGTGCCATGGGCTGGGCAGTAAATACGATTTTGATCCCGCCAAGCTGATCGTCGATTGGTCGAAACCACTGCTTGAGGGTGGTTTGGGGCCCGGGTCCGGTTCGACTTACCTGCAGCGCATGCTGGAGATCGCGGCGCAGGTTTACAAGCTCGACCTCAGCATTCCGTTTGAGAAGCTTTCGCCCGAACAACAGAACCTGCTGCTGTATGGACCATCGGAGCGCGAGGCAGCGCGTAGCGGATTCCATGGGATTCTTGCATTCCTAAAACAGAACTTAGAGGAATCGACTTCCGAGAGCTACCGCGAGTGGCTGCTCGAATACATGTCTGCGACGACTTGCCCGCTGTGCCACGGCAAGCGCCTGCGACCGGAGAGCTTGGCGGTGCAGGTGAACGGGATAGGCATCGCTGACTTCACTGGTATGCCGGTCTCACGGGCGCTCGAGTCGGCGCAGAAGATCAAACTCGATCAGCGAGGCCAGATCGTCGCCGGGCGGGTGCTGCGAGAAATTGCCGAACGTCTGCAGTTTCTGAATGCTGTTGGACTCGGATACATCTCGCTCGACCGCTCGGCTGCAACTCTTTCCGGTGGAGAAGGCCAGCGCATTCGTCTCGCGACACAGATTGGTTCGAAGTTGCGGGGAGTTTTGTACGTCCTGGATGAGCCGTCGATCGGCCTGCATCATCGCGATAACAATCGGCTGATCGCGGCGCTTGAATCTCTGCGCGACTTGGGCAACACGGTGCTGGTCGTCGAGCACGACGAAGAGACAATTCGGCGCGCCAACTACGTCATCGATCTAGGTCCGGGTGCAGGACGGCATGGTGGCGCGCTGGTCGCGCAAGGCACACCGGAAGAAATCGAACATTCTTCTGAGTCGCTCACCGGCCGCTACATCTCCGGCGAAGAAACAATCGGCAGCCGCTTCGAGCCGCGCCAGGCGAACGGAAAAGCCATTACCGTTTTGGGGGCGCGGGAAAACAATCTCAAGAACCTCGACGTAAGTTTTCCCCTCGGCGTGATGACGGTCGTTACCGGCGTGAGCGGCTCCGGCAAATCGACACTGGTGAACGATATTCTTTATCGCGCACTGGCCAAGAGTCTCTATCGCTCGCGGGAAGAACCTGGCGCGCACAAAAGCGTGAGCGGAATGGAGAGCGTCGATAAAGTCATTCGCATCGACCAGTCGCCCATCGGGCGCACCCCCCGCTCGAATCCGGCTACTTATACGGGAGTCTTCACACAGATCCGCGATCTCTATGCCATGCTTCCCGAATCGCGTGAGCGCGGATATAAAGCCGGGCGC
The DNA here is from genome assembly GCA_035764005.1 of Terriglobales bacterium. Classification (NCBI taxonomy): domain Bacteria; kingdom Pseudomonadati; phylum Acidobacteriota; class Terriglobia; order Terriglobales; species Terriglobales bacterium. The sequence continues at coordinate 22,308 of DASTZZ010000069.1, read as the reverse complement.
TTCTCCTTCAACGTAAGCGGCGGCCGCTGCGAAGCGTGCCAGGGCGAGGGCCAGCGCCGCATCGAAATGAACTTTCTGCCGGATGTGTACGTGCAGTGCGAAGTCTGCGGCGGCAAGCGCTACAACCACGAGACGCTACAAATTCGCTACAAGGGGCAATCAATAGCCGATTTGCTGGAAACACCCATCGCGGATGCGTTACCGATTCTGGAAGACATTCCGCAGGTGCGACAAAAGCTGCAGACGCTAGTCGATGTTGGCCTCGGCTATATTCAGCTCGGCCAATCGGCAGTCACGCTCTCCGGCGGGGAAGCACAGCGAATTAAGCTTGCGCGCGAACTCAGCAAACGCCAGACCGGAAGAACTCTCTATCTACTCGACGAGCCGACGACAGGCCTGCACTTCGAAGATGTGAAGAAATTGCTCGACGTGCTGCACAGGCTCACGGATCTCGGAAACACCATCATCATCATCGAGCACAACCTCGACGTAATCCGCAACGCCGACTGGCTCATCGATCTCGGTCCCGAAGGCGGCGAAGACGGCGGACGCCTTGTGGCCCAGGGCACTCCGCAGCAGATCGCGCGCGTAAAGAAGTCGTACACAGGTCAGGCGCTCGGTGAGTATATGGCGCAGGCTAAGTGGAAAGGATCGAGCGATCGGATCGCGCTGAAGACATAGTGAAGGAAAAACCCGACGCGGATTTCGCGGATGCTTCGCCCGCGGATCAACGCGGATGTTTCAGGATTGCTGGAATCTAAGTTTTCCCGCGTTTATCCGCGTCCCATCCGCGCAATCCGCGTCTGGTTTTGCTTTTCACTTTATCCGATGACCCGATGACCCGATGACCCGATGACCAGATGACCAGATGACCAGATGACCAGATGACCCGATCACCCGATTTCCTGTAGATTCAACTCAACCCACAGTGTCGCTCACGCCTAACGCTCCGCTGGAACCGAGTACTGAGACTGCGCCGCCGCAGGTTCCTGCAGTCGTGCTCGTGGAGAACCCGCCGTTTGGAATCATCGATGTTGTTTTGATCGCCATCTTCAGCCTGATCGCCACCGGACTGCTGACGGCGATCGCATTCGGAATCGTGCACGCGATTCCTGCGTGGAGAAGCTACACCGTCGGGCAATTGGCGGCCGAGCCTGTGGCGGTGATTCCGCCTCAAGCGGTCGGGTATCTGTTCACGCTTTTCTTCATGGTCTTAGTGGTACGACGAGGAACTACCGCCCCATTCTGGAACGCGATCAAGTGGAAATGGCCTGCAAATGTGGTCCTGTTCTTTGGCGTCGGGTTGGGACTCTCTGTGCTGATCCAGCTTGGATCGAGCTTTTTACCCATTCCTAAAACGCTGCCGATCGACGAGTTCTTCAAAACCACGCACGCGGCCTGGATGCTCGCCGTCTTCGGGGTGGTGATTGCGCCATTCTTCGAGGAGCTGTTTTTTCGCGGATTTCTCTATCCAGTACTCTATCGCCGCATCGGTTTTTTCGCTGCGATGGTGTTGAACTCACTGCTGTTTGCGTTTACCCACGAAGGACAGCTTGCGCACGCCTGGGCGCCGCTGCTGGTGCTGTTTATCGTCGGCATGGTGTTGACTTACGTGCGCGCAAAAGCGCAATCGGTGGGCGCGAGCTTTCTGGTTCATTCGGGGTACAACGCGTTTCTGTTTGGGATGATCTTCGTGGCTACAGGGGGCTTTCAGCACATGGAACGGTTGCGATGAGTTTTTTCTCGTCTGATTGCGAGGCATTGAGGACTGTCATCCTGAGTCCGCCTTAAGGCGGACGAAGGATCTCCGATAATGATCAGGACATCATTGCTGCCGGTGAGGCTCTTCCACGAGGAACTCCAAGCGACATGGCCGAGGAGCCTGGAAAGTGCATTTCAGGCCGAAACATCGCGGGAGATCCTTCGTCCGCCTAAGGCGGACTCAGGATGACAGGCACTAAGAGATGCTGTTCATACCGCGACGGCTGATATCTCCGTAAACGAGGGCACGAGTGCGATGGTCTGATCTAGCTCCTGCGTCAGCGATGCTAATGTAATTGCGTGCCCTCCTCCCGCGATCTCCTGTTGAACATGCTCGCTCGCCAATCGTTCCGCCTCGGAGATTTCAAACTCTCCTCCGGCGGCAAAAGCGACTATTACATCGACTGCCGCACGACTACGCTCGACGCCGAAGGCGCGCGACTGACTGGCCGTGTTTTGCTCGATCTGATTCAGGAAAAGAAATGGAAGCCGCTTGCAATCGGCGGGCTAACGATGGGAGCGGATCCGATCGTGGTTGCCGTTGCGCAGCTCACGGCGCAGCTTGCGCAGACACGTTCGGCGCGGCCTAACGATTCTGACGCGAGCGATTCTCTGATTCATGGATTTTTAGTTCGCAAGCAGGAGAAGGCGCACGGCACCGGCCAGCGCATCGAGGGCTTTCGCGGAAAAGGTGCGCGGGTGGTGATCGTCGACGACGTGTGTACGACTGGCTCGTCGACCATCCAGGCCCTCGAAGCCGCGCGGGAGTTTGGGTTCGAGATCGCGGGAGTAGCGTGCCTGGTGGAAAGGGAAGAAGCCGGCGGGCGACCCGCAGTGGAGAAAGCTGCGGGTGATGCGGAGTTTGTTTCGATCTTCACATCGTCGGACGTTCGTGCTGCTCATCTGACGCAAAAAAAATAAAACCTAAGAGCGAACACGAAGGTCGCAAAGGTTCAAAAGGCAAAGGCCACGGAGAGGCTATCTGTGACCTCGTCTTTTGAACCTTCGTGACCTTCGTGTTCGCTCTTGGTTTTTGGTGTTACCTATAATTGACTCGACATTCGCGATGCCGCTCGGAATCTACATTTCCGTCCCATTCTGCCGCTCGAAGTGCAGTTTCTGCAATTTCGCTTCGGGTGTCTTCTCGCGGGAGTTGATGAGTGCGTACGTTGCTCGAGTGCGGGAGGAAATCGTTGCGGCGGAGGCTTTGGCCAATAAACTGGGTGCGGCTTTCGATCGGCATGTCGATTCCATTTATCTCGGCGGAGGCACGCCGACTACGCTTTCGCCGGAGCATCTCAAAGAGATTTTCTCAATCGTTCGCGGTGAGTTCGAAATCGCGGCAGATGCTGAGATTACGGTCGAAGCAGCTCCCGGAACGCTGGGCGGTGAGACCATCGACGTGCTGGCTGACTCTGGCGTGAATCGTGTGAGCCTGGGAGTGCAGTCATTTGTCGATCAGGAGATTCGTTCTGTTGGCCGGCTGCACACGGCGGCAGGAGCCTTGGTGGATATTGAACGGCTCCGCGAATTCGGAATAGCGAACATCAACATCGATCTGATTGCCGGCCTGCCGCACCAGACGGCGGAGAGCTGGCAATATTCCTTGCAGCAACTGGCGAACACCGGCGTGCCGCATGCCAGCGTTTATATCCTCGAAGTCGATGAAGACTCGCGCCTCGGACGCGAGCTGATCGCAGGCGGCAGCCGGTACCACGCGCATGCCGTTCCCGATCCGGATTTGGCTGCCGATGTTTATTTGGAAGCCATCGAATTTCTGCGTGATGGGGAACTTGAGCAGTATGAGATCTCGAACTTTGCTCGAAGCGGGCACGAGTCCCGCCACAACCTGAAGTACTGGACGCGCCAGCCTTATCTTGGATTTGGCTTGGATGCACACTCGATGCTTTATGCCCAAGGCTGCTCAGGGGAATTCGAATCGCTCAGGTTCAGCCACGGAGACGAGCTGGCGGGCTATCTGGCGGCTGAGACCGCGCCTGTGCTGACGCACATCAGTGCAGCGAATGCTGCAGAGGAGCGCTTGTTCCTGGGCCTGAGGCTAAATCGAGGCATTCCCATTGCCGAACTTGAATCCAGTGAGCTAATGCCTTTTGCCGTCGAGATTCGGGAACTGATCGCGCTCGGTCTGTTGGAAGAGAGTAGCGAAAACCTGCGGCTCACATCGCAGGGACGTCTGCTGTCGAATGAAGTCTTCGAGCGTTTCATTCGCTCTGAATGTGGAGTGAGCGTGAATACTGCGTAGTTCGATATCTGCGCTTTCTCAACAATTACCGCAATCGCTTGCGGGAGGAAGCCATGGCTCCGGCAATCATCTCAGTCTTGTTTCTCGCAAAATCTGAACCGCCCGAATCGCCGAGATCGAAGATGCGATCCACATCAGCGTTGGTTTCGAGTCCGGCCAGATCGCGGGAGACTAGCCGGCGAAAGTACTCTGCCAGAGATACTCCGAGCTGGCTAGCGCGTCGGCGCGCGTGTTGATGTGTCTCGCAGTCGAGGCTTACTTGCATGCGTGACGCCATTATGGTGCCATCATACGATCAAGCGATGAATAAGGCTGTCGATGAAATCTACAGGCTCAATCAGCGATGCTCGCCATCGTTCAGCCACCATTTCTTTTGTGCGCGACGAAAAGTGTAGTCTCATTCAATTATGAGCAAACCTGCCCTGGAATTTCTCGAGCAAGATGAGCCCGCATCAGTAGCACCGCGTGTAATTGATCTGCGCAGCGATACAGTTACGCGCCCAACACCGGCCATGCGACGCGCCATGGCGGAGGCGGAGGTTGGCGATGACGTTTACGGCGAAGATCCGACCGTAAACCGGCTGGAAGCCTCTGCGGCTCGCATCTTCGGACGTGAGGCTGCGCTGTTTGTGCCGACGGGCACGATGGGCAATCAGATCGCGATCAAGGTCCACACTCGACCTGGGCAGGAGATCATCTGCGAGGAGCGCGCCCACATTCTCGACTGGGAGATGGCGATGCCGGCACTGTTCTCGGGCTGCCTGATTCGCACCTTGCGAGGCGAAGACGGAATTCTGACCTGGAGCGAGATCAAGAACAAAATTCCTTCTTCCAGTTATGCGCGAGCCCAGACTGGGCTAATCGAACTTGAAAATACACACAACATGGCTGGAGGTGCGATTACTGCCCCTGAAGTGACGAACGAGATTTGCCGGCAGGCGCATGACCGCGGCATCCCAGTGCATCTGGATGGCGCACGCATCTTCAACGCGGCCGTTGCACTTGGGCGTCCCGTGGCCGAAGTGGCAGGCAAGGTCGACTCAGTAATGTTCTGCTTGTCAAAAGGCCTGGGGGCGCCCGTCGGATCGATGCTGGTTGGTAGTCGCAAATTCATCGATCAGGCGCGCTCGGTGCGCAAAGCTCTGGGTGGAGGCATGAGGCAGGCTGGTGTGCTGGCCGCTGCAGGCCTCATTGCATTAGAAGAGATGCCGAACCGTCTCGACGAGGATCACACCAATGCCAGATGGCTCGCTGGCTCGCTGGCTGACGTTCCCGGTATCAAAATCGCACCCGAAAAAGTCCGAACGAATATCGTCATCTTTGATATCAGCGGCACAAAGCTGGATTCAGCGGCCTTTCTGCAGCGCCTGAAAGAGAAAAATGTGATTGCCAGCGCGGTGAGCCAGTCGCTGGTGAGGTTGGTTACCCATTTTGACGTCACTCGCGAAGACTGCGAACAGGCGGTTGAGGCGATTCGAGCCGTGTGCGGCTAGCCGCGTAGGCGCCGCTCCGCCGAGCCGTGGTTCGCTCAACGTTCACTCAGACGCGGCCAACATGTGGGGCGGGTCGAAGTCTGCTGGGACGCATCGTTGCACTCGTCGCAAGAGCACCATCCCCTGTCTCATACTGCACAACTGCGTCTTATTACGAAGAACGAAATTTTTCGGTGTTCTTACGTTGTTTTTCGCTGTTCTTTCGGTGAAATTTGCGGAAAATGGGCGAAAAACAGCAAAGTCGGATTTCTTACGCTGTTTTTTAGGCTGTTAGCAGCGAAGTGCCTGCTCAGCGTTATCCACGGTAACCAGCATTTTCAATTTACGACAGCGTCAACGGGTTCCTCGTCGAGCAGATCGATCGGAACGCCCCTGCCTGGACTGATTCCCGTCTCCTGGATCTTGTAGAGCAGAGCGCGATAGCTGATGCTCATGGCCCGAGCGGCTCGCTTGCGGTTCCAGTTATGGGCGTGCAGAACTTTGAGGATGATTCGGCGTTCGAGTTCCCGGACGGCGTCACGAGTGGCCTTCTTGAGTGAGATTTTGCCGTCTGCTGGGATCACGGGATCGAAGCAATCGCCATTGCGCACTATGAGCTCTGAGGTGACGGCTTCGTCGTTGCCGAGGATGACGTAGCGCTTCATCAGGTTCTCAAGCTGGCGAATGTTTCCCGGCCAGGAGTAGTTCTGCATCATTTCGAGCAGCGAGGACGAGATCGGCTTTGGACGTACCGAGAATTTGTCGCAATAGAGCTGCAGGAAATAGTGGACGAGCATTGGAATGTCCTGTGCGCGATGGCGGAGCGGCGGCACTTGGATTTGAACAACATTGATGCGGTAGAAGAGATCCTGGCGGAATCGGCCGGATGCGACTTCGGTCTCAAGGCTGCGATTCGTCGCGCAGATTACTCTGACATCGACTTTGCGATCTTCCTGTCCGCCGATCCTGCTGAATTGCCCGTCCTGCAGAAGTTGCAGCAGCTTGGCCTGAATACCGAGGTCCATCTCCCCGATTTCATCGAGGAAGAGAGTACCGCGATTGGCCATTTCCACGCGACCGGGCTTCGCTGCGTACGCGCCAGTGAACGCACCGCGCTCATAGCCGAATAACTCGCTCTCAAGCAGTGTGCCCGGGATTGCCGGACAGTTGACCTTCACGAATGGTCCATCGCTGATGCCGGAGTGCTGGTGGATCATGCGCGCCATGATCTCTTTGCCGGTTCCGTTTTCGCCCGTGATCAGCACGGGAACGTTCGCCTGCGCGACAATGTGCAGTTTGCGCTGTAGCGACTGCATGCGTTCTGTGCTGCCGAAAACCACGCGCTCTGGCGGGAATCCAGCCAGGAGTCCTGAATGTCCATTCGCAAATGCGGTTGCGCTCACAGAGTCACTCTCCGAATCTGGCGCTTGCGAATCATGAGGCGACAGACTCCCGATGCATTTATTTGCATATTCGCGACCAACTCTGGAAATGGACGTTTTCGACTGTGGAAAACTACCGGGACGGTGCTGTAAACCGATGATTACGAGAACTTAATCTCGTTATTCCTGACCTTCGGTTTTGCTGTCTTACATGGTGTCGCCACATGTCCCTACTCGCACGATGCAGTGCAAATCGTTTCAGTTTTGAGATAAAGTGCTTTCCCTCAAGTACCGTTTCGGAGATCGGGAGACATCGCGCTTGTACGCTCTCGATCACAATATGGTGAGGGAAAGATGGACGATCAGCTAGCAATCCCGTGAACGCAAAAAGCCAGAGGTAATCACTTCGGTTACCATTCCGTGTGCACCGCTTTGCACTTACCGGAGTGGTGGAAACTCTTGATTTCGCAGAGAAACTCCTTTGAAATCAACACTTGCTCGGATCTTGCAGATGGTCGAGAAACTGCAATATAGCGCACAAGGTCCGGCAAGAGGGATGCCGGCCCGATAGGTAAGAGCGTTCGGTACCAATAGAGCGCCGGTCACCGGTACACGAGTCAGCTTTCTCGATATGTCGCTCGGATTGATTGCAGAACGCGAAAATCTCAGGAACAGGACCTTGCCCTTGGAAGAGAAGCGCGTACTCCCCAGATTTCCTCTGGAAATGCCGGTTTGGTTGCGGCTTCCCGGTTCAGACGCCACGGTGCATGCAAAGACTCGCGATGTGAGCGCGAGTGGAGTGTTTTTCTACGTCAACTGTGAAATCCAGGAGAACTCGGAGATCGAGTTCACCATGACGCTTCCTCCCGAATTGACGAGGACGGCAGCCATCCAAGTTTCCTGCAAGGGCAAAGTTGTACGTGTCCAGACCGATCCAGAGACGGGGAAAATTGGAATCGCGGCGGCCATTCACAGTTACGATTTTCTTGCCCAAGCCGCTTCCTCTGCCCTAGGGGATGCTTAGCGCAGTTCGCTTCGATTTGGTAACCATCTAGGATTACTCATAGTAGTTTCAGCCACTTCCGGCCGGATTTCTGCAAAACTTCTCTTGAGAATCGCAAAAAATTGCGATACTGTTAGCGGAGTAGGATTTAACGAGAGTGGCATCTTCGTGGGCTAAACCCCTCCCTCGGCCCTGAACAAAACCCTCGTGTGAATAACAATCAAGCAGCAGTTCCCGGTCATCGCGGATTTTCCCGCCGGAAACGGAGAAAAGCGTGTCTAGTTCCCCTGGTCAGGCTGTCGGTGGTACGAACCCGTCCGCCTCACGGCTTGAAATTGAAGACTCTCTGAAACAGGACATCTTCCGGCGCACGATTGCCCTGGCATCTGCCGCGCACGAGTTAAAGACTCCGCTTTCGGTGATGACTGGCTATACCGATCTGCTCCTTGGCCAGCTTCTCGGACCTCTCAACGAGCAACAAAGAAAAGTTCTGGAAGAGATGAAACAGAGCGGGCTGCGATTGCAGCGCTTTGTGCAAGACTTTCTCGCTTTTAGTGCACTGGAATCGGGCAAGATCCGTATCGGCAAAGAACTCGGCAATGTGAACGAGTGTGTCGCCGAAGTGTTGGAGCACTGGTCGAGCCGCTTCGAGCAGAAGCGCTTGCGCTGGGAATTTCGTCCGGACAGCGGTCTGAAACCGCTGCTCTTCGATCAGCTCAAGCTGCAGCACGTAATTTCAAATCTGATCGACAATGCGGTGAAGTTTACTCCAGTGGGCGGCAATGTCCGCGTGAGCACAGCTGCCTACCTTTGGGAACGACGCACTTATAGACAAAATCTGCCGATTGCAACTGAGCGGAGAACCTCAAGTAATTCTCAACCGAACGCGGTCCGCATAAGCATTTGCGATAACGGACCAGGCATACCTGCCGAATATCATCAGGAAATTTTCAACGAGTTTCTCAGGTTACAGCAGACCTCCGACTCCCACGGCATGGGTCTCGGACTTGCCATCGCGCGCCGTTTAATCGAAGCGCATGGCGGCAAGATTTGGGTCGAGAGTGAACCCGGTAATGGCAGCACGTTTTCTTTGCTTCTTCCGATGAGGACGAAAGAACAACAATGAACGCAAATCCCACCATTCTGATTGTTGATGATGAACCGAGCATGCTTCGCTATACGAAGACTCTGCTCGAGGTGGACAACTACGCCGTAGAAACCGCCAACAGCGGCTTCGAGGCGGTGAAGCGGGTTCGTGAGGGCTTGAGTCCAAGCCTCATTCTTCTCGATATGGCAATGCCCAGCATGAATGGGTTGCAGACGATCGAGGAATGCAAGAAGGTTCGTCCCGACCAGAAGATCGTTGTTCTTTCCTGTGTGAGTGATACGAGCACGGTCGTGCAGGCGATTAAGCTCGGCGCGCTCGACTACGTCACCAAGCCTTTCTACAAGTCGGAGCTCGATGCTGTCCTGAAGCGCTGCCTCGAACAAGACAAGTCGGAAAAGGGCAAGAAAGATCTGCAGCAATACTCAGTTTCCGACGATGTCGAAGTCGAGAATCTGGAAGACGATCTCTTCTTCCTCGCGGCCAGCCCGCAGATGAAGCAGATTCGCGCCCAGGTTTCGCTGGTCGCGAAAGTCGATGTTCCCGTATTGCTCCTCGGAGAAAGCGGAGTCGGTAAAGAAATTCTCGCGCGATTGATTCACAAGATGTCCATCCGCGCGCATCGTCCGCTGTTGAAGGTGAACTGCGCGGCGTTGCCGGCAGAACTGCTGGAAAGCGAACTTTTCGGATACGAAGCGGGAGCTTTCACTGGCGCGAGTCGTCCCAAACCGGGAAAGTTCGAGCTGTGCAACAAGGGCACGATCCTGATGGACGAAATCGGCGAGATGAGCACGCCACTGCAGGCAAAACTTCTCCACGTCCTGCAGGACGGATCGTTTTCACGCCTCGGCAGCCGCTCGAACATCACGGTTGACGTGCGCGTGCTGGCGGCAACCAACATCAACATTCAGGAAGCGATTGCGAACAAGACTCTGCGCGAAGATCTGTATTACCGGCTGAACGCGTTCACGATGCAGATTCCGCCGCTACGCGAGCGCCGCGAAGAAATTCCGCTGCTGCTCAAGCACTTCATGAATCGACTTTCCGAGCGGTATGCTCATCCACCTCTTGCCTACTCAGAACGTCTGCTGCGCGCCTGTGTGCAGTATCACTGGCCGGGCAATCTGCGCGAGTTGGGCAACTTCGTGAAGCGCTATCTCGTGCTTCAGGACGAAGACATGGCCATTTCCGAACTGGAGGCCAAGAGCAAGGGCCTCGGCGGAACGCCAGATTCCCCGAATGGAACTCCGGCAGGAACTCCGGAAGGCGGGCTGAAATCGCTCGTTCGCAGCCTGAAAGATGAAGCTGAGTTGCGAGCCATTGAGCAGGCGCTAACAGCCACAAACTGGAACCGTAAGCTAGCTGCGGCGCGGCTGAACATCAGCTATAAAGCCTTGCTTTACAAGATCAAGCAGTACCAGATCGTTCCCCCTGGCTCAAATCGGTTATCGGAGACTCGAACCGGCTTGAGGTAAGCTGTTGCACATGCCGACCGGCAACCGGGATGACCTTAAGGTTGTTGCGCACCTCGCCGATGGCTCGCTGATTAAGGGCTATCTGGAGCAAACCCAATCATTTGATCCTCTCGCCGCGGGCGCGATCGGGAGCACCCTGCCTCCTCAAGTCGCGCTTGAGCTGCAGGACGGCAGCAAGCGAACCGTCGATCTGCATACTGCGAAAGCCCTCTTCTTCGTTAAAACCCTCGAAGGACGGACCGACTACGTAGAGGTAAAATTCTTCGAGCGCAATCCGCAAATCGAGGGCCTATGGATCAAAATCCGCTTTAAAGACGGCGAGATTACCGAAGGCATCGTTCATAACTCTTTGCCATTCGTTTCCGACAAGGGCTTCTTTCTCCGCCCTCCAGACCCTCACAGCAATAATCGCGTCGTATTCGTCGTGAAATCATTTCTCAACGATTTCCGCGTGCTCGGAATTCGCTCTGAGTATTGAAGGTCGAGTCGGCTTTGGATCTACTATCCGTAACGGCATCGCAGCGCATTCGGACTTCGACTCCCATACAATAGGTTCGCATTGTTATGGCTACCTATCTGATCACGGGAATCGCCGGCTTCATCGGATCCAATCTCGCGCAGGAACTCGTCCGTCGCGGCGAGACTGTGCGCGGTTTCGACAACTTCGAAACCGGAAAACGCGAAAATCTTTGCGGATTGGAGCGAAAGATTGAATTTCGCGAAATCGATCTTCTTGACGCCGAGGGCGTCGGCGAAATGTGCCAGGGCGCGGACTATGTTCTGCATCAAGCCGCACTCGCGTCTGTTCCCAGGTCGGTAGCGGATCCGCTCAAGAGCCATGAAGCAAATATCAACGGCACTTTCAACCTGCTGCTCGCAGCGCGGGACGCCAAGGTCAAGCGAGTGATCTATGCCGCCTCCTCGTCTGCATATGGCGACACGCCAACTTTGCCAAAGCAGGAAACCATGCAGTCGAATCCCATTTCCCCTTATGCCGTGCAAAAGCTGACAGGGGAGCTTTACCTCAGCTCATTCCACAGTGTGTACGGTCTCGAGACGGTGTCGCTGCGCTACTTCAACATTTTTGGACCGCATCAGGATCCTACTTCCCAATATTCCGGAGTGCTGGCTCGCTTTATTTCCCAAATGCTTGCCGGAGAGACCTGCACAATTTTTGGCGATGGAGAGCAGAGCCGCGACTTCACTTATGTTGAGAACGCCGTGAACGCGAATCTCTTGGCGTGCGCAGCTCCGGCGGAGAAGGTCTGCGGCAAGGTTTTCAATGTTGCCACCGGAGATAGATATTCCTTAAATGAAACATTCCGAATGTTGTCCGGCATTATCGGTTACTCGGGAAAGCCTCGTTACGCAGAGCCCCGGACTGGAGACGTGAAACATTCTTTAGCGGATATCTCACGCGCAAAAGCAGCTTTCGGATACGAGCCGACCGTCAACTTCGAAGAAGGATTGCGGCGTACGGTCGAGTGGTATAAACATTCGTTCGCTGCCGCATCGAATTGAAGCGGTTTCTCAGCGTCTAGTGGTCAGGTTGACTAGCGCTCCACGTCGACTGAAATCCGCTCTTCCGAGCACCGCATCATCCCCCGGCATACAATCGGCACTGAGGGCCCGAACCGATGGCCAAATGCGCCGTCATCACAGGTATGGGCGTAGTGAGCCCAAACGGAATTGGAAAAGATGCATTTTGCCGCGCAATACTTGCGGGAAAGAGCGGAGTAAAGCGCATCTCGCGCTTTGACACGAGCAATTTGCCCGTGCAGATTGCGGGAGAGATCACCGATTTCGATGAGTTCGCGTGGATCGATGCGCGCGAACGTAAGCACGTCTCTCGTGCAGTGCCTTTGGCAATCGCGGCCTCTCATGAAGCGCTGAAGGATGCCGGATTCGTTCCTGAATCCATGAGCATGGACGAGAAGCGCGACGTGGGCGTAATGCTGGGCAGCGGAGGCGGAGCGCAGGAGTTCAGCGAAGAGCAATACCGCCACTACTTTCAGGGGAATGTAAAGCAGGCAAGCTTATTCAGCATTCCCAGTGGAACGATGGGAACGTTGTCCAGCGAAGTGAGCATGCGCTTCGGCTTCCGCGGCTTTAGCCACGTATTCACAACAGGCTGTACGTCATCAACAGACGCGCTCGGCTACGCGCTCCGACAGATCCAATTCGGAACTCTTCCGGTGCTGCTCGTGGGAGGCGTCGACGTACCGCTCGCACCCGGGATCATGAAGGGCTTTTGCCTGATGAAGATCATGACGACTTCCTGGAATCACGATCCGGAGCGAGGCTCGCGTCCTTTTTCTCAGGACCGCGATGGCTTCGTTGTAGCCGAAGGCTCATGGATGTTTGTGCTGGAGGAGTACGAACACGCCCGCGCACGCGGAGCGCACATATATGCGGAGATCGCAGGATACGGGTCTACCTGCGAGGCCTTCCATCGCGTGCGTTTGGCTGAATGCGGCGAGGAACCGGCGCGCGCGATTTCTATAGCAATGCAGGAGGCTGGTGTGACCTGCAGTGACATTGATTATGTGAACCTGCATGGCACGTCAACTCAGCTTAACGATCGCATTGAAACTCGAGCACTCAAGCTGGTCTTGGGCGAACGCGCACACTCCACTCCTATGTCGGGACTGAAATCCCAGATTGGGCATCCGCAGGGCGCCTGCGGGGCAGCAGGAGTCGCGGCGACGCTTGTTGCCATGCATCACTCGCAGATTCCCCCCACCATCAATCTTGATAACCCCGATCCCGACTGTGACCTCGACTACGTTCCCGAAGTTGGGCGCAAGCACGAGGTAGAGCACGCGGTTTGCAATTGTATTGCGTTCGGTTCAAAGAACTCCGCGCTGGTTCTGCGAAAAATCCATTAACCACGGAGCCACTGAGGACACGGAGCGCAGGTTTAAAATTGCCTGCATGAATCTCGACCGCATCCAATCAGCGCTGCGTGAGCGCAACTTTGACGCCTGGCTCTTCTACGATCATCATCATCGTGATCCCATTGCGTATCGTGTCCTCGGCTTACGTCCTGACCTGATGGTCACACGCCGCTGGTTCTATCTCGTGCCTGCAACCGGCGAGCCTCAGAAGCTAGTGCATCGTATCGAGGCGGGCCATCTGGACACGCTGCCCGGCTCCAAGCGCAGCTACTCTTCCTGGCAGGAACTCCAGCGCAACCTGCAGGAGATGGTGAAGCCCTATCCGCGGTTGGCCATGCAATACTCGCCGCAAAACGCGATTCCCTATGTCGGACTGGTTGATGCCGGCACCGTAGAACTTCTACGCACGTTCGGAGTGAACGTTCTCAGCTCCGGCGACCTGGTCAGCGAGTTCGAAGCTGTGCTTACAAATGAGCAAATTGCCAGCCATTACGCGGCACGCGACGCAGTCGACAGAATTATTCCTGAAGCATTTAAGGTGATCGGCCAACGGGTTCGCAATGGTGGAACCAATGAATTCGAAATTGCACAGTGGATTCTCGAAGCTTTTCGTCGAGAGAACCTGCTGTCACAAGATACCCCGATCGTTGGCGTGAACGCTCACAGCGGCGACCCGCACTTCGAGCCTCGCGCCGATCGCACTGAGCCTATGAGAGAAGGGGATTTTGTTCTGCTCGACGTATGGGCAAAAACCAAAGATCCCGAAGCCTGCTTCTACGACATCACCTGGACCGGCTTTATCGGTAAGAATCCAAGCGATCGTCAGCGCGAAGTCTTCTCCATTGTGCGCGACGCTCGCAAGCTAGGCTCCGAAACGGTGCAAAAGGCTTTTGCTGCAGGGCGGAAGATCGCCGGTTGGGAAGTAGATAAAGCCGTAAGGGACTTCATTTCCAGCAAGGGCTACGGCGACAAGTTCGTTCACCGCACCGGGCACAATATCAGTTCGGCGATACACGGCAACGGCGCCAACATCGATAACTTCGAAACGAAAGATGAGCGTCAGATTCTGCCGAATACCTGCTTCTCTATTGAGCCGGGGATCTATCTCCCGGAATTTGGAGTTCGCAGCGAAGTGAATGTGCTCACTCGCCCGGGGAAGGCCGAGGTGACAGGACGACAACAGGAAGAGTTAGTTTTGATTTGAGCGATTTTTTGTCATTCCGAGCGGATGCTCACGCGTGCAGTTCGCGTGAGCAGGAGAGAGGAATCCCTACCGACACCACAAGCTTTTAAAACCGGGGTTGAAGTTGATAGGGATTCCTCACGCCAAAAGCAGGCGTTCGGAATGACAGCGCTAATTCATTCCCGAATTGGGAGCGCCCTCTCCTTCTTCTTTCTGCTGTGGCGGCTTCGGCAACTCCTTCTCGATCGGCTTGCGCGGGAACATCTGATCGCGCATAGCGGCGTTATAGACGAAATCCGCGACAATCACAGCAATCTGTTTCAAGTCGTCGAACTGCAAACGATCGTAGACGTCCATGTTCGAGTGATGCGTGCGCGTCTCATACTCGATTGGATCCTGAATGAACTGGAATCCGGGAATGCCAACGGCGTCGAATGAAAGATGATCGGTGCCGCCGGTATCGCGCATCGTGAGCGTATCCATGCCCAGATCTTTGAAGGGCTTCATCCAAGCCTCAAAGATCGGCTGCACGGCGGCATTACCTTGCATGTAGACACCGCGAATCTTGCCCGTGCCGTTATCGATGTTGAAATATACCGAGACCTTCGACTGCTCCGGCTTCACCGTCATCGGTCCAGCCTCTCGCCGACGCAGGCTAGGCGTGCCTTGCTGCAGGCCGGTCAGCGGCGGGCGCGACCCAAAATGGTGCATGACATACCACTGCGAGCCGAGCAACCCTTCTTCTTCGCCGCTCCATAGCCCGATGCGGATCGTGCGCCGCGGCTTCACATCCAAAGCCTTCAGGATTCGCACGGCTTCCATCATTACGATCGACCCGGCGCCGTTGTCGGTCGCCCCTGTACCGCTATGCCACGAATCGAGGTGAGCGCCGAGCATCACAACTTCATCTTTTTTGTCGGTTCCGGGAATCTCGGCAAGCGTGTCGTACTGATCGTCGGCGTCGTACCAATTACTCTTGACGTTCACCTCAAGCTGAACAGGCTGCTTGTCTTCGAGCAGACGCGCAATGCGGTCCCATTGCTCGATTGCCATCGTTATCTGCGGTACAGCGGCTTGTGGCTGATTCTTCTGATAAGGACCGCCCGATTGCACGAAAACCGTTCCGCCACCGGCGGTTCCTCGGCTGTGATCGATAACGGCAAGCGGCTTTTCTTCCGCAAAGAATGCGTTCAGGTCGCGCTGGAACTGCTGCCGACGCTGTATGTCTTCGGGGCTGAAGCGCGGCTTCTCACTGGGAATTTCGTAATCGGCGATATCAGTGAGCGATTTGTCCGTATAGCGCTCGTATGGAGCTTCAACAATGGGCTTTACTTCGGGCATGTCGCCGAAGATGACGATCTTGCCCGCCAGCTTGCCTTTGTACTTAGCAAAGTCCTGCTTGGTCTTGATATCGGCGCGCACACAGTCGCCATGCACGGCGCCATCCGTGCCCGGCGTCCAGGCCTTGGGATATGCGATGAAGGTCTGAATATCCGGCGAGAGCATGCGGACGTTGACGTAGTCATTCGACCATCCGCGACCGAAAGGTCCCCAGGATTCCAGATGCGCATTGACCAGACCGAACTTCGTGAGCTCGTCGCGAGTCCAGTCATTCGCGCGTTTCATGTTAGGAGAGCCGGTGAGACGCGGGCCGATCTGCTCCAGCAATCCCTCGGCGATCTCGCGGATATGCGAATTACGGAATCCCTCGTACCGGATTTTCGTGACCATGTCGAGATCGACTTTTTCCTGCGCTTGCGAAAACGAATAGAGAGGCAGAAGTA
This sequence comes from Terriglobales bacterium, assembly GCA_035764005.1. Classification (NCBI taxonomy): domain Bacteria; kingdom Pseudomonadati; phylum Acidobacteriota; class Terriglobia; order Terriglobales; species Terriglobales bacterium. Next base: position 5,983 of record DASTZZ010000069.1, on the reverse strand, counting down.
AAAGCACACAAAGACAACAGCGTGTCGCAACCTTCACGTTGTGACCTCCAATGAAATGATGAAATGTATGGGGTTCGCGCCTGCCTGTGGACGCGCACTCGCCGCACTCGATGGAGTGCGGGGAGAATAGTAACAGGTGCGACGGCTTTGTTCTGTCATTCCGAGCGGATGCTCGCGCGTGTCGTTTGCGTGAGCAGGAGAGAGGAATCCCTATGGCCAAGACAAACCGACGTTCATGAGCGTCCGTAGGGATTCCTCCGCCAAAACCAGGCGTTCGGAATGACAGACAAAGCCAAGTCCAGCCGACAGCCGTCACTGTGGGAGTGAGCGGCGGCTGATAGAATCTGCTCAATGTCCCAGACCGCCAACGTGGAGACTCGTCCGGCTGCCGACGTCGTGCGCAGCGCCAAAGTCGCGCAAGCGGCTAACGGCATCTGCTACACGATGTTTGGCGAGAACACCATCTCGCGCGAGGACCTGGAGCGCGTGATCGGAGCCGTGCCGCCGGCGATCGCCGCCGCCTTGCAGCGCAAAGCGTATTACTTCGTCCCGCTCACGGTCGGCGAAGGCGACGAAACCCGTATTGCCGAGCGCTACGAAACCGAGCTGAGCGACCGCGCCGTATGCCATCGTAACTACAACGTCGGCAACTCACAGTGCGTCTTCATCTCGACGCGCGTAATGGAAGACAAGTTCTCCGTTGCTTTCGAGTTCTTCATCAATGTAGGCCATGCGTTTGTTGAGAAGGCCGGCGTTTCGGAAGAATTCGCGGCGATTGTTTGGAAGCAAGCCGAAGCGAATGTCCGCGGAGAAAGCAGCATGGACGCCTTCGAACTCCGAAAGTTAGCAACAGGACACTCCGGCGATCGCGAAAAGGCCCGCAATGAATATCTGAACACGACGTTCGCAGACGCGATTGCCGTCTATCTTCTGTCGCTAGCAGTCGATGTTGACTACTACGACCTGCGCGAACGTGATTACCCGCTCCTCGTGCCGGGCTCTCTCGCTGAGCGCTTGCGAAAAATCGCAGAGCTCTTTCCTCCCGTTCCGCCTTACGAGTTTGTGATTCACTACCGCCGACGTTAGAAGAGCGAACACGAAGGTCACGAAGGTTTAAACCTGAGGTCACGGAGTCTTCGGCCCAAAAAAGCGGCAGCCTTTCGGCTGCCGCCTTGAACTTAATAAAGGTCTTCTAAAACATCAGTCGAACTCCCAACTGCACCTGTCTCGGCGAGTAGGCGAAATTACTGTTGGCATTTGTAACTTGGCCGAACAACAGAGTACCTGTGTTGTCCACGTTTGGAGTCAGTATCGGAGCCGCCGCCGTTCCACCCGTTTTGTAACCCAGCGTAGTAATTCCGGTAGCGTTGAAGTGATTGAGCAGATTGAATGCTTCGCCCAACAATTCAAGGCTATAGCGATCGTGGAAAGCAAAATGTTTGGAAATGCGAAGATCCACAACTTGCGTTCCCGGGAACCGGAAACTGTTGCGTTGAAGAATGGGCAATCCGGAGCGCCCTCCTGAGCCGTTGATGGTGCTGCTCAGTAGTGCGCCGGTTCCACTTGGAGCACCGCCCGAGGTGGTCAGTGAGTAGGGAAGACCGTCCTGAATCTGGACGAGCGGCGCAATCTCCCATCCATTGCTGAGTATTCCTTTCCAGCCATCTAATCTCCAAGGCGTTTGCGCCACCGCGTTAAACACAAAGCGGTTGGGCACATCGTAGATCGAGTTTCCCTTTTCCAGACTGAGATTGTATGGATCAAAAAGGTCGTTAGTGTCACTGAACGTGGATTCGTTTTGGTTGTAGTCAATCGCATGCGCCCATGTGTAGTTCGCATTGAACTCGACGTTCTTGGTCATGCGATGCGTGAATTGCGCAGCAAGCGCATTGTAAGAACCATTCAGCCCACTGAAGACGTCAGTCATGGAGCCGAACGCTGAATTCAGACGCGCGGTATAGAGCGGCATACTTACGACAGTGCCTGCCGGTAGAGGACCGCCCGGTTGAATCGTGTAGCGGATTGTAGAAGTAGCAGGAGCAATATTGCTGTCGACAAAACCAGGTAGCTCGCGCGAATAACTCCCCAACCAGCTAAGCGAGACAACATTGTTATGTCCTAAATCGTGCTGGAACGTGAGATCGGCCTCGTGGATTTGAGGAGCCTGGAAATGTTTGTCGAGGAAAACAACATTAGGTTTGGCAGTCGTTGCGCCAGTCGGAAGTGATGTGAGGATCTGGGGGAACGGAGGTGCGCCAGGAGTCGTGTTACTCGTTCCATTAAACGTAAACGATGCCTGGCCGGAGGGATTGCCAGTGTTGATCAATGCATTGTAGATGGTCGAATTAATGATTCGGCCAAAGAAGATGCCATAGCCGCCTCGTACAACGGAAGTACCGTTGCCGGAGAGGTCATATGCGAAACCAACGCGCGGTCCCAAGTTGTTCTTGTCAGACGGTAAAGCGGTGCTTTGCGGTACGAGGGTGTTGGGGAACTTGGGATCAGGCATAGTTTCGTAATCCCAGCGCAGGCCGAGGTTTAGAGTAAGCCGCGGAAGAATCTTCCAATCATCCTGGGCAAACAAGCCGATATCGCTGTTCTGGAACTCAAGTCCCAACGGTCCGAATCCTTGCTGGTAGTTGCTGTAGCAGGGCAGGGTATGCGCTGCGCCGCAACGGTTCGGCGTTGTGAGGTCAGAGACATAGTTTTCAAAGCTTGTGTACAAGAATTCGCCAAATTGCAATCTGAGATTTTGGCTTAAATCATCGGTGCGCAGAATGTCTCCGCCAAACTTTAGATTGTGATTACCGTGAGACCAGGTAATTGTGTCGGCAAATTGAGTGCGTCGTTCATCGGGGAATGCGGCACGATCGAGGAAAGTCGCGGTTCCAAAATTGAACGAATTGAAACTGAAGAATACGTTCGGCGGAATTCCTAATGGATTGGTATAGCCCGTTGGATGCAGCAGATGTGCCTGTTCATAGGCATTTGCGGGTTGCGGGTGCTCGAATTCGAAATCTCGACCGTATTGAAACCGGGCTTCATTCGCCAGTGTGTTTGTAATGAATGTGTTGAGCTTGGCGATGCCCCAGGTATCCTTCACGTCGTCATTCCCAAAGCTTGAATTCGCAAAATTGACGTTTGCCTGCGTTTGAATACCTGCGGGCGAGTGCCAGCGCATCCTGTTCAGTTCGAATGATGCATGGTTTTTGCTGCTGATATTCCAATCGACTTTTGGCAGGAAAATGATCTGCTCGCCTGTTCGAGGAACTGTTCCCAATTCGCCAATGAAGTCATTCTGGGCAGTGGTGTACAGCGTCTGCGCGGCGGCGGTTGTGATTCCAAGATTGCCGGAGAGGGTATTCAATTGTGAAGCTGTTGGAGCGGCAAAGAAAGCAGTCGGATTGGTTAGCGCAGCGACACCGGGGAAGTTGCGCCGGAACTGATCATAGTTGAAATAGAAGAACAGCCGATCTTTGATGATTGGACCGCCGATCGAAAGTCCCCAGATCTTTCTCCAGTCTTTCGGCTTAATAACTGTTTTCGTAAATTGGCCGGGACCGGTCTGGGCGAAGACTGTCGTGTATGGGTTCTTGGCTCCCCAATCGTTATCTCGATCATAGAAATACGCCTCTCCGTGCAGTGCGTTGGTGCCGCTCTTCGTCACAGTGTTAATAACCGCACCTGCCGCTCGACCGTATTCCGCCGAGTAGTTTGATGTGTTTACCTGAAATTCTTGTACCGCGGTTTTCGGAGTCGAATATCCCGCTCGAGTGCGCCCACGCTCCTCGGAGAAGAAAGCTTGGTTGTTGTCGGCTCCATCCACCGTGTTGTTGTTCAGGAGCACACTGACTCCACGCACGCTGATGAGTCCAAAGCCGCTGCCGTTGTTCAGGACTGTAGGAGTAAGAAGCGCAAATTCAGACCAGCGTCCACCATTGATCGGGAGATTCTGGACTTGAGTCGCATCCACGACGGGCGCGAAATCCGGCGAGCTTGTGTTGATTTCTGGAGTCTCTGCGGTCACGCTGACCGTTTCCGCAGCCCCCGCAACTCCGAGTCGCGGCGAAACATCGGTCAAACTGCCTACTTGAACCACGACGTTCTCAGCTTTGTAGGGCGAGAATCCCGTTGAGTTGACGGTTACGGTGTAGGTCGCCGGCTGAAGCTGGCGCACACGGTAGTAGCCCGAGGCGTCAGTCGTGATGCGCTGTTCGGCGTTGGTGCCGTTGTTGTGGACTGTGACGGTGGCATTGGGCACGACTGCACCGTTGGCGTCGTAAACGGTGCCGCCAATCGCGCCGTCAGTTGTTGATTGAGCGAGGCCACTCACGCACAGCAGCAGAGATGTGGCAAGCAAGGCAAAGATTCGCAGGTATCCGCGTGAATCGGCAAAGCGCACGCTGAGCGTACTGCTAATTTGCGACAGCATATATTCGAAGCTCCTGTAAGTTGACAGCATCAAGCGAAAATCTACCTATCAGTCAGGCGTCCGGTCAGGAGAGCCCAGGATCCGGCAGCCTGGAATCCATGAAAACTGGAAGGGGGACGTTGCAATCTATCATCGCTGAGCGACAGTTTTCCATACCAAGATTGATCGATCGTGAATTTTACAAAGAGTGCAGCAAGAGTAGTGCAGAGGATATTCACAGCCGATACGGGATTTTGTAGCTTGGGACCGAGTGTCATGCAAAATCTATGAAAGTCCGGAAATCCGCGTTGAAATGGGCAGCTTAGTCAAACGATTGCACACCGCTTTCCAACTCCCGTATAGTCGAGCCTCTTATCGTCGATACAGCATGAGCAAAGACGTTCCCATGGGCATCCACGCCGAATTGACACATGTAGTCGAACACAAGCACACGCTCGCAGGAATCGATCCGAAGTTGCCGCCAGTGCTGGCTACGCCCTGGATGATCGGGTGGATGGAGGGTGCTTGTTATCTGGCGCAGGAGCCTTATTGCGAAGATGGGGAAACGACTGTTGGGACAGCGATCCATGTGGATCACCGCGCACCTACCGGTATCGGAGAAACAGTTGTCGCCGAGGCCGTGTTGGAGCGCATCGACGGGCGATTCTTCATTTACCGGGTAACTGCTCGCAATGAGCAACAGTCAATCGGATCGGGCACAGTGCACCGCGCTGTTGTGAATGTGAAGAGGTTTTTGGACAAGATCAGGAATACCTAACGTGGAGCCGGGCGTCCTCGCCCGGGTGCTTGGTGTAATTCCATATTGCTTGTAAATCCACGGCCGATGGAACGGATCAGAACACGGTCCACGCGGAGGTAACAGTTCCAAGCAAAACACCCGGGCTAGGGCGCCCGGCTCCACGTGATTCACCAAGATATTGCGACCAAGCTCGCGCTCTCGAAATCAATTGACGGAACATCAAAGAGAGGAGACTTCATGAGCACGGCCGTATCGGTCCCAGATCTCAGCTATCCAATTGGCAAGTTCCAATATGAAACTCTGATGAGTGCAGCGCAGCGCACGGCTGCTATCGAGGCGATTGCGCAGACTCCGGCAAAGATGCGCGAAGCTGTGCGCGGACTCAATGCAGCTCAGCTCGATACGCCGTATCGTCCGGGTGGATGGACAGTGCGGCAGGTCGTGCACCATGTGCCTGATTCGCACATGCACGCCTTTATCCGAACCAAACTGGCGCTCACTGAACGCGAGCCTACGATCAAGCCGTACGACGAAAAAGCATGGGCAACTCTCGCCGACGTGCCTAACACGCCAATTGAAACGTCGCTCACGATGCTCGACGCTGTGCACGAACGCTGGAATCACCTTCTTCGCGCCTTGACCGATGCCGATTATTCCCGCACCTTCCGCCACCCCGAACATGGAGTGCGCACGCTGGACTGGATGGTTGCCCTCTATGCCTGGCATGGGCGGCATCACGTGGCGCACATAACCAGCTTGCGACAGCGAATGCGATGGTGAGGAATCGGGTCATCGGGTGATCGGGCCATCGG